>NZ_JARVCN010000308.1:0-3822 GCF_038442745.1 Crocosphaera sp. Alani8 | reverse complement strand
CAAGCCCTTGCCTGGACTAGATTTAGTCGATGCGACATTTTTGCGTCGCTCCCGTTTCTAACTATGGGGATAAGCCCGATGGCAATTTATTGCCTACCGACTTCTTTTTTGATTTTGAATATACTCTTTAATTTTAGCTAATGGTGCGCCTCCAACAGTAGAAACAAAATAACTATTAGTCCATAGAGTAGGTAATCTTTGTTTAAGTTCTGGGAATTCCAATCTAAGGTATCGAGAAGTAGCACCTTTAAATCTTTTTACTGCTTTATGAACCCCAAATTGTGGGTCTAAAGAGATTAGTAAATGAACATGGTTACAATCGCCTATTTCCATTTCTAATATTTCAACATTAATTTCAGTTGAAATTTTAAGCAACAATTCCTTAAGTCTATTCTGTATTTCATCGGTCAATACAGGACGACGATACTTAGTCACCCAAACAACATGATATTTACAACAATAGACTATGTTCTTGTTGCTTTTATAGGTCGGCATTGCAATATACAGCGTTCAGCTATATAATCATAACATGAGCAATTACTACGTCCGAAAACTTAACCTTAATCCTACAGAACAACTAGATTCTTTGGCTCGTGCAGCAGGAGAATTGTATTCTCGTACTTTGGTTTCTTTTTGGCGAACAGTTCGCAAAAAAGGAGTGTGGTTATCTGGTTATGCAATGGAAAAATGGCATATTTCTCCATTACTTCATGCTCATAGCTCAGATGCCATTACTCAATGTTTTTATAGTTCTTTGAAATCTTGGAGGGTAAGACGAAAAACAGATCCTAATAGCAAGCCTCCAAAACGGAGACGTTGGTATTTTAAAGTTATTTGGAAATCAACGGCTATTAAAATCAAGGAGGGTAAATTAAAGCTATCTAATGGTAAAGGCAACCAACCTTTAATAGTTGATTGGTATTGGCAAAAACCTAAAATTGTAGAATTAGGATGGAATAGAGCATCTCAATGTTATGAGTTGAGAGCTTGCTACACTACAGAATCCGTAAAGAATTCTCTTGAAAAAGAAGTAAGAGTAGCCTCTACGGATTTAGGTGAAATACACCCTATGGTTATAGCAGATGGAATAAATACCGATATTTTTAATGGTCGTTATTTACGCTCTGTTAGACGATACCAAAACAAATTAAAGGCACAATTGTCTAAATTAATTGATAGAAAGAAGAAAAGGAGTAAACGAAGAAAAAGGCTGATTAAATCTAAACAAAAACAACTTGCCAAACTTAACAATCAAATTAAAGATATTGAACATAAATTAACTAGCCGTGCTGTTTCAATGCTTAAACTAAGAGGTATTCAAACCCTAGTTATTGGAGATGTAAGAAATATCAGAGATGGTTTAAATTATGGCAAGAAAGTTAACCAAAAACTTCATCAATGGAATTTTGGTTCTATTCGAGAGAAACTTGAATACAAGTGTGCAAAAGCTGGTATCAAAACTGTTTTAATATCGGAAGAATACACCAGTCAAGAGTGTTTAAAGTGCCGTAAACGAAACAAACCAAAAAACCGTAATTATCGTTGTTCTTGCTCTTTTGAATTCCATCGAGATGGAGTCGGAGCTAACAACATTCGTGCAAAGTATCTGGGAGAAGTCCCAGTAGTTGGTCTTATGGCTAGACCCTCTGGTATCAGGTGGCAACCTCATATTCAGTGTAACCTAACAGATAACTGTCTGTTGGGGAATCCCCTACCCTTTAGGGATGGGGAGTAGTCAACCTGACCATCGGAAAAACTGTGGCGCAACAGTATGGTTTGAAATTGATCCCAAAATCCCTTTACAAATGAATATTTTTGCTTAGTTAGAAAGCTTTAAAAAGAGGCTGATCCTGTTCCTTGGAACATGACCCAAGATAGGAAAAAGTTAATCACAAAAACAGCTAATAAGGCGGTTACCACTGCCGTTGTTGTGGATTGACCGACTCCCTTTGCGCCACCACTGGTGGTAAGTCCCCAACTGCAACCAATAACAGCAATTAAGCCGCCAAAAGCAACGGATTTCAGCAAAGAAGTTACTAGATCCCACAATTCTAAAAAGTTACGGACAGAGGTTAAAAAAACATAGGGAGAAATATCGTATAATCCATTGGCGATCAATAACCCCCCTGTCATTCCTGTCAACAAAGACAGAATATTTAAGACGGGTAACATCAGACAACAAGCTAGGACACGAGGCACGACTAGATAGTCGATGGGGTCCGTTTTGAGCATATACAAAGCGTCGATTTGTTCGGTAACTCGCATGGTGCCGATTTCAGCGGCGAAGGCTGATCCCACCCTTCCTGCCACCACAACTGCGGTCAAAACCGGTCCTAATTCTCGGGTTAAAGCCAAGGCTAACACCCCCCCAACGGTTGAAGCTGCCCCAAAACTAATAAATTCTCTGGCAACTTGAATAGTAAATACCATGCCCACAAAACCCGCTGTGATGAGAGCGATGGTCAAAGATTCTGGTCCAACCACACTCATCTGGTCTAGGGTGTTTCGTCGATGAATCCTAGTCTTTAGTAGATGGAAGAAGACTTGACCCCCTAATAAAATGGCTGCTATTAATCGCTCAAACCAAATGCCGAGTCCTCTTCTTGAATGGGCTGATTTTGTCATTGTTGCTGTTGTTGGTAGGGATGATTGTTTAGTATAGTTTTACATTAAAACAAGATTTTTGTGGCGAATGGTGCCTTAAGAGATTTTATATATCTTGATATTTTATGTATTTTTACTGAGGTTTTTGCATTGGAGGCAAGAGTTGTTGAATTTTAGTACTCAGCACCTAGAAGTTAAATATGAGCCTCTCACTAGCAGAGATATCTAATAGCAATAGATAAGAACAAACACTTATTTTACAATCTGTTTCTTAACAGTCAAATAAACAGTATAAACCTACAAATTTTTTTAAAATGGGCAATGATGGCCAATTATTAGATCTGCTCTTGACAAAAAACCATTCCCACAGTAGTCTTGCGGCAAGTACATACACTTAAGTGTACATACTTACAGAAATATAAAGTTTAATGCGCATTTGTCACCATTGATCTCATGAAAAAAAGATTAACGCTTTTGGTTAGTAGTTTCTGCTCCGTAAGTTTCCTAGGGGTTGCTTCGGTTGCCTCGGGGGCAGATTTAATTTCCCCCTCCTCACTAAACCTAACACTTAGAGAAGGGGAACAGTTCACCCTTAGAAAAATCGTAACGGTTGGGGAAGAAGTCGGAGGAACAGCCCAATTGGATATCGCCTTTTTGACTGATACTACTGGTAGTATGGGGGGCTTTATCAACACCGTTCAGACGAGTTTTTCCGATATTCTTGAGGCTACAAGCGAATTAGGGGATGTACAGTGGTCGGTCGGTGAATACCGAGATATCACTGATGACTTTATATATCGACTTAATGAGGATTTCACTGCCGATCAACTAGCCGTGACTAACGGCATTAATATGTATAGTGCAGCTGGCGGTGGTGATTTACCTGAAGCTAACTTCTTTGCCCTAGAAGAAACCGCGACTGTTCCTAGTTGGCGTACTGGTTCAACTCGTCTAGCAGTGTGGGCCGGAGATGCTGTTGGGCATGATCCTCGTAATGGTTCTACGGAGGCAAGTGCAACTGCTGCTTTACAAGCTCAAAACATTGTAGTTCAAGCAATTAATTTACTGAATCCGGGACAAGGGATAGACCAGTTTGGTCAGGCCACTCGAGTTGCAGATGCAACAGGAGGATCAGTCCAGAATAATCCAGAAGATGTTGTTGATGCTATAGCAATCAGGAATGATTTATGAGAATGAAGATGGGGTTTTTTATAGAGC
>NZ_JARVCN010000307.1:0-3834 GCF_038442745.1 Crocosphaera sp. Alani8 | reverse complement strand
CTTGGAGAAGCCCGCACTGTAACGGTACTCCGTTCAGTGTCGGGAGTCGTCACGCAGGAACAGTTGATCGATTGATAGTCCTCTTATTTCCTCATAATTAAAGCTATTTTTTTAGGGTGCCTTTTAGTATATAAAAAATCAAAGCTTTCTTTCTGCGATCGCACTTCGCCTTGATTTCTGAGACTGCTATATATAACCACAGATAAAACCCCGACGTTAACGTCGGGGTTTTGATTAAGGAACGCCACTAAAAACCAACAACTTAGGCAATTGGTCCGAACAAATTTATAATCAAAATTTATTCAGAAATTAAAAAAGGGTTAACCTTCTATCCTTATCCTATGGATAACTAATCCAAAAACTGATCATTATTGTTTATTCAATCTTCAATTCATATCTAGGAAAATTTATGTTACGTCGTCAATTACTGTTGGGGGCATTAGTCTTATTGCCTTTATTTGGGGGATGTGGCAATAACTCACAAACCTCTGAAAACTCTTCTCAGGTGGCATCTTCAGCAGCTAAGTCTGAAATTATCATGGGGTTAATTCCCGCAGAAGACAACGAGGAAATGTTGGCTAAATTTGAGCCGATGCGCGCTCATTTAGAAGAAAAAATCGGGATGCCGGTTAAAGTTTTTCAAGCTACTGACTATGCTGGTGTCATTGAAGCGATGAAACGAGATCGGGTGGATATTGCTTGGTTTGGTCCCCTTTCCTACGTTTTAGCGGAACAAGAAGCAGAAGCAGAGGCTTTTGCTGTGGGAGTTAAAGAGGGTGGGACTTCTACCTATCAAAGTATGATTTTTGTGCCAGGAGATTCTCCCGCTAAATCTATCGCTGATTTAAAAGGTGCAGATGTAGCCTTTGTTGATCCGGCTTCCACATCAGGATCTTTAGTACCTAGCTATATGGTAAAGAAAAGTACAGGTGAAATGCCTGATCAATTTTTTGGCAAGGTAACTTATGCCGGTTCCCATGATGCGGCACAATTGGCAGTGAAAAACAAGACGGTAGCCGCCGCCGGCAGTAATGATATCACCCATGAAAAGATGCTAGAAAAGGGCTTGATAAAAGATAATGATCTGCGTATTCTAGAAACATCTGATCCCATTCCCGGTTCTCCTTTAACTTATCGGGGCGATTTAGATCCTGAAATGAAAGCCCAGATAAAAGAGATTATTTTGAATGCTCATAATGAGATTGAAGTTACAGGTTATGGTACCTTAGCTCGTTATGAAGAAGTAACTGCCCAAGATTATCAAGTCATTCGGGATATTGTGCAACAATTAGGGTTACAAAAAGAGCAAATCCTTAAATAAGTGTTTTGTCATGACTACTATTGAATTTAAAGGGGTGACAAAAACGTTTAACAATGGTTTTCAAGCAATCCAGAAGACAGATTTAATTATTAATCCTGGAGAGTTTACAGTGATTCTGGGATCTTCCGGTGCAGGAAAATCAACGCTGTTACGGATGGTAAATGGCTTGGAAACCCCCTCCCAAGGAGAGATTTTCATTGATCAACGCAAGTTAACCCCACAAAATCAACATCATATTCGAGCCAAGGTGGGGATGATTTTTCAACAGTTTAATTTGGTTAATCGTCTCAATGTGATGACTAATGTGTTAATTGGGCGTTCTTATTATCGTCGTTGGTGGGAGAGTCTTTTTTATCTTTTTAGCAAACAAGATTATAAGTTGGCTCATTGGGCGTTAGAAAGGGTTGAATTAACGGATAAGGTTTGGCAAAGGGCCAATAATTTATCGGGAGGGCAACAACAACGGGTAGCCATTGCCCGTGTTTTGGTGCAAAAACCCCAGATTATTATTGCTGACGAACCGGTGGCTAGTTTAGATCCTGCCACAAGCTCAGAAATTATGAATTTGTTGTTCAAAATTTGTAAAGAAGATGGAGTGACTGTATTAGCAAGTTTACACCAAGTTAATTTGGCCATGCAGTTTGCCGATCGCATTATTGGCATTAAACAAGGGAAAATTATATTTGATGATCAGCCTGTTAATTTGCTTCATAACAGTCTCCTAGAGACAATTTACCACAAAGAAGATCATGAAAATATCCATGTGGCCTAGACATTGGCCGACTGAAAATGGATTACCCACTCGTGGAAGCATTTTCTTTGTTCTCATTGTTGTTATCATTTTGCTGATAACTGCTCCTCTGGTGGAATTTAATCCCATCACTATTGTTAAATCTAGCGGTAATTTTTTTAATTTTGTCTCTAATTTACTGACAATTCCTGAGTGGAGTTATTTGCCAATTCTTACTAATAAAATGCTTGAAACCATTGCTATGGGTTTTTTAAGTACGGTGTTTTCTTGTTGTTTTAGTTTACCATTGGGAATCTTAGCTGCTAGAAATAGTAGTCCTTTTCCTATTGTTTTTCATGTAGTGAAAAACTTACTCAGTTTTATGAGAGCTTTACCTGAGATTGTCTGGGCTTTGTTGTTTGTTTCTGCGTTGGGATTAGGTCCTTTTCCTGGTATTTTAGCTCTTACTTTTGTCACAACGGGATTTATGGGTAAGTTTTTTGCTGAAAGTATTGAAGTGGTTGATGTGGGGATGATTGAAGGGGTAGAAGCAACAGGGGCAAATTGGTTACAAAAGGTTTATTTTTCTATGTTGCCTCAAGCAATGCCTGATTTTATTGGCACAACTTTGTATATTCTCGATAATAATATTCGTTCAGCGACTGTACTCGGTTTTGTGGGTGCTGGAGGTATTGGTTATGAGTTGATTTCTTCAATTCGCTTATTCAATTATGGTCGTTTGATTTTAATTGTTTTGGCAATTTATTTGATGGTGACTATTTTAGATTATCTCTCAACTCAACTACGTTCTTATATTATTTAACCGAAAACATAATCATGTCTAAGTTACCACCGAAACCGTTTAATTGGCCCCTTGTTATATTTGGTATTGTTGTATTTTTAACCATTATTTGTTTAGTTTATTTACAGTTACCGTTTGGAGAATTACTCCGTAGCGGTGAAAATATTACGGAATATTTAAGTCGTTATACTCGCCCAGATTTTAGTGAGTTGCCTAAATATCTCTGGTTGATGTTAGTTACAGTTATAATTGCTTTTTGGGGGACAGTTTTATCTCTAACTTTAAGTTTTTTCCTCGCACCCATAGGAGCCAAAAATCTCTCACCTCACCCATTTATTTATCGAATAGTAAGAGAACTTCTTAACTTTTTTCGTGCCATGCCAGATTTGGTTTTAGCCTTAATTTTTGTGGCAGCATTAGGGTTGGGACCTCTCCCTGGCTTTTTAGCTCTAGGAATTCACACTACGGGGTTTTTAGGTAAATTTTTGGCTGAAAGTATGGAACGAGTTGATAAGGGTATCTATGAGGGAGTAAGTGCTACTGGAACTAACACTTTACAGTTAATTATGTATGCAGCTTGGCCTTCAATTTTACAAGAGGTGATTGGTTATACTCTGTATATTTTTGATCGTAATGTTCGTATGGCAACGGTATTAGGTTTAGTGGGTGCTGTAGGTATCGGTGTTGAATTAAATACAACCCTTCGTTTTTTTAACTATGATAAATCTGCTACTTTAATTTTGATTATTCTGATTACTATTATAGCTATTGATTATTTATCTACTTGGCTAAGGAAGCAAGTTTTATGACAACTTATGAACGTTCTTTATGGGTCAAAGCTTTGACGGCTCATTCTCTAGAAACTATTTACAATTTAGCTGAAGAGATTGGCAAAAATTGGCAGATTAAAGATAAAGTTTTACCTCAAACTCACATCTTGCACCTGACAAGACAAAGTTCCAAACCATGTTCATAAAACCA
>NZ_JARVCN010000306.1:0-3849 GCF_038442745.1 Crocosphaera sp. Alani8 | reverse complement strand
TTTGGCCTAAGTTTTCGCAGCGAGTGACCCCTGGCTTTTTGAGAAGATACCCAAAGTTAGCATGACCCCTTGCTTGACTGGGACGAACAGTAATCATAATTTTGACCACTCCTCTCATTTGAGACTAACTGTTTTTATGATGAATTGTTTTTCATAAAAAGACAATATACAATTTTAGATACATATTGTAGATAAATAGTTGACAATTATGGATAAATTAGAGAGTATGTACGCCTTCACCCAAGTAGTGGAAAACGGCAGCTTTGCAGAAGCAGCCAGAAAAATGAATCTATCGCGTTCTAGCGTCAATAAAATGGTCATTCACCTAGAAAACCATTTAGGGGTTCAACTACTCTATCGCACCACTCGTCAAGTCACCCCCACAGATACTGGTAAAGCTTTTTATAAAAGGTGTCTGGAGATTCTTAATAGTGTAGAAGAGGCAGAACTAGCGGTTTCAGAGCAACACAGCGAACCGAAAGGAATTTTAAGAATTAATGCACCCATGTCTTTTGGTATGTCTGTGTTAGGTTCAAAGATAGCAGAATTTATGAGCAGATACGAAAAAATTAACATTCAATTGACCTTAGAAGACCGTTTTGTTGACCCCATTAGTGAAGGTTACGATCTGGTTATTCGTATTGGTTCACCCCCTGATTCTTCCAGTTTAGTGGTCAATCCTATCACAATTATTCCTCGGGTTATTTGTGCTTCTCCAAGTTACTTAAATATCAGAGGAATCCCTAAAAAAATTCAAGATTTAAAAGATCATTCCTGTCTGAATTATGGTTATTTAACCAGTGGGTGTCAATGGGAATTGAGTTATCAAGAGAAAGAAGAAAAAGTATTAGTTAAAGGAGTTTTATGTTGTAACAATGGGGAAGTCTTAAGAGATGCGGCCATAAAGGGATTAGGAATTGTTGCTTTACCTAATTTTATTGTTGAAGAAGCCTTAAAAAATGGAGCTTTGCAAACTATTTTATCTAACTATAAACTCCCTGAATTAACCCTGTCTGTTATCTACCCTATTAATCGTCATTTGTCAACTAAAATTCAATTATTTACACAGTTTTTACAAGAGTGTTTTGGAGAACTATGAAATTTTACCTGAACCACAATTCCTCATTTTTCTCTCTGGCTTAATACAAGTAAACAATTGAAGATTCTTTCACTACATGGGAATTACTAGCGAAAATTCTTTAATCTAGAAATTATTGAAGAGAGCTTGTCTTATTCGAGAAAATTTGAAGCTTTAGAACAACAAGATACATTGGATGGTTTATATGTGATTCGGACTTCTGTTGATTCTGAAAAAATAGATACACCTTTGTACCCAGTTAAAGTTCTCACTCAAATCCTTGTAATCTTTACACAGAATAGGTTTCTTCATTTTGTCGAAGCGGAACTTCAGTCATAATTGCCACTTATCAATTATTAGGGTAGCAATAAACGGAGGCCACTTAAAATTACCAAAACTGTAGAGCCTTCATGCCCGATTACCCCTAAAGGCATATTGATATTACCTGTAAAGTTCGCTATCAATAGCAGGAAAATAAAAGAAAGCGCAAAAGTGATGTTTTGTTTGATAATACGATTAGCACGACGGCCGAGGTTAATTGCTTGAGATATTTTTTCGAGGCGATCGCTCATCAATATTACATCGGCAGTTTCCAAAGCGACATCATTCCCAGCACCACCCATAGCTATACCGACTGTTGCCATAGCAAGTGCAGGGGCATCGTTAATACCATCTCCTACCATTGCTACATTTTGATATTTTCGCTGTAGCTGTCGAATAACTGTCAATTTATCTTCTGGCAGAAGTTCGGCATGAACCATTTCTATGCCAAGGGATTCAGCAACACTATTAGCAGTAACTTGATTGTCTCCCGTCAGTAAAACTATTTGTTCGATCCCCATTTCTTTTAATTCTTTGATCGATGCTGCTGCTTCTGGTCGAATAGCGTCAGCAACAGCAATCGAACCTATAACCTTTTCATTTTCAACCACCCAGACAACAGTTTTTCCTTGTTTTTCCAGGCGTTTATTTATCTCAACGAATTCAGGGTTTAAATGATGAATTTCTTGACGAATAAAAGCAGTTTTTCCGACTCTAACTGTTTTTCCCTCTACTTCACCAACAATTCCTAAACCCGTTTTTGCTTGTACTTGACTGGCATTTTGCCATTGAAAGTTTTTATCTAGAGCAGCTTGAGTAATTGCCTTGCCGATAGGATGTTCCGAACGAGATTCTAAGGCCGCAGCTAACGTTAAAATCCGATCGCTATTCTCCCCTAGTATGGAAACAATTTCTACCACCTCTAATTTTCCCGTAGTTAGAGTACCAGTTTTATCAAAGGCGATCGCTTTTACTTTTCCCATCTTCTCTATTTGAGAGCCATTCTTAAATAGAATTCCCTCTCTAGCACCACGAGCTATTCCTGATAGCAGAGTAGGCATAATTGCAGCCATCAAAGCGCAGGGAGAAGCTACAACTAAAAATATTAAGGCTCGGTAAATTGTTGTTTCCCAGTCCCAACTTAATAATAACGATGGTAGAGTTGCCAACAATAATCCGACTAAAACGATAACTCTTGCGTAGCCTCGCTCGAATCGTTCGATAAACTGCTGAGATGGGGGTGCTTCGGTTTGTGCTTTTTCTACTAACCGAATCACTCTTTGAATAAGACTGCTTTCTGGGGAACGATCTACTTTTACTTTCAAAGCTCCGTTACCGTTGAGCGTACCAGCAAAGACTTGATCTCCAACCTGCTTATCTACAGGAATAGACTCTCCAGTAATTGATGCTTGGTTAACATTCGTCAAACCTTCTAAAATAATTCCATCAACAGGAATCAATTCTCCTGGTTTAACTAACACTAAATCTCCTACTTTTAATTTAGCGATCGCAATTTCTTGTTGTCGTTCCTTGTTGATGACTATGGCCGTATTTGGTGCAGTTGCCATTAACAAACTGATATTTCGCTCCGTACGCTGCATAGCAATACTTTCTAAAGCACCGCTAACTGCAAAAATCAGAATCAATACTCCCCCATCGATTATTAAATAATAGTCTTGTTGCCATAATCCTAAAATAGCTGCCCCTAAAGCAGCCACGATCATGAGCAAATCCACATCTAACTCTCGTTCTGTAAATAGAGTCGTTAATCCTTCTTTTGTGCTTTCATAACCGCCAATTACGTAACCGATGGGAAAAATTAACAAAGCAAGACCAATCCAACCCAGATGAAGACTTAACCAACCCAAAAAAATGAGAATTGCACAAACAACAGCAGCAAAAGTGTCTGGATACTTCTGTAAAAGTCGATAGAAAGAGAAGTTAGATAGATATCTTGGAGTCATTGACTGAGAAAATTTGATTACTCTCTCAAGATAAACCTTGACATTAATGTTAAGGTCAAGAAAATAAATCGCACTTTGTCAAAAACATCAATAATTGCCTGAAATGTCTAGTGAATACTTAACTATTAAAAAACTTACGGAGACAGTAGGAGGAGGAATAACGCCCCGCATGGTGCGTCACTCTCATCAAATAGGTTTACTACCCGAAGCCATTAGATCCCCGAGTAACTACCGTCTCTATACCCAAAACCATGTCCAGTATTTACGATGGATTGTGGCACTCAAACAACAAGGATTTCAATTAGAACATATCCGCAAGCTACTAGAAAATCAATTAGAACCAGAAGCGAATGTTACGCTGCTAACTCGACTACAGCAGCATTACTATTCGATTATTCAACAGATAACTCGACTACGACAAACCGCATCAGCATTAGCTAACCGCCGAGAAGCCCCGCACTATAAACGAGGGGGATTTATCAAACC
>NZ_JARVCN010000305.1:0-3867 GCF_038442745.1 Crocosphaera sp. Alani8 | reverse complement strand
GGGTTAGTCTAATTTGATATGTAAAGTTTTCTAAAGACATTCAACATTTCTGCAATAAATGATAATAATAGTAATTGATAAATATCTCTAGCAATAAGACTAATAGAATAAAGCCCAGAGATAAAAATGCTCTTTTGAAAAATTTTAAATTGACTAGGAACTGAAAAAGAGAAATTTAAAACTACTCCTGAAATAGTTGAAAACCAAAACCAAATTGTCAATCCAGAATCATGACTTATAATTTTATCTGATCTGAAAATTGCTCCTGAAATCATAGCTAAAAAACAAGCTAAAGCAATATATTTTTGTCTCATTGTATTAGTAATATTTTTAAAATTTTAATTTAGTGGCTTTTATAAATATAATAAGAGAAAATTGATGTGAAGCACGAATTTGGTCGAACATCATATTGACTTTATTTTCTGATGTATGGCATAAAGCAGATATAATCAGCGATTAAAGCTAGTGACTTGACGATTCAAGGATAAGTTCAAAAATCCAGAGTAGAGATGGCCTGTTGCTTCTGCTTATCCGTGACCCCTAGATAACGTTCAAGGGCTGCTAAAGTACGATGACCTGAGATAGCCTGGATGTGCCTTAAGGGTACACCAGCATCACTCATTTGGGTCAAAGCGGTGCGTCGGAAGCTGTGGGTACTGACTCCTTCGATTTCTAGCTTTTTACAGATCCCTCTAAGAATGCGGTCAGCACTAGCTTTATGAATGTGTCCCCGTCCGTGACGGCCTGGGAAGAGATTAGGGTTATATTTGTTGAGGGATGGGTATGAGTCCTTATATTCAAGTAAATATTGAGTTAAACGGGGGTGTATATCGATTTCTCTAGTGTCTTGTTTTCCTTTAGTGTTAAAGCTGCGGATAACGAGTTTTTCCCTGACTCCTTTTATGCCGATCACATCACCATAGAAGAGGGTAACTGCTTCGTTAATACGGGCTGCTGCGTAGAGACAGATGCCGAATAAAGCGCGATCGCGTGGATTGACAAAGCCATCGTCAAACAGTGAGGATATTTGTTGAGGAGTGAGGATTTCAGCGCGGCCATAGCGGTTTACTTTCATAGAAAATATTCTAGGCCAATAAAGATAAGTTTAATAACGTAAACGCCTTCAATCCTCATCAAGCCGTTGTTCTAGAAAAGGGAGTTTAGATTTTCTTATCATTTAACTTTAAGATTCCTGAGCAGTATTACCTAAATTATTAGTTTTTCTTATATACCAAGATTTGAGGGTTTGACATAGGTAGATAAAAAGGATGGATAAAAAAATATGGAATAGACTCAATGTTTCAGCGAGTGAACTGATTAACTTCTGTCAACAAAACCAGATCCTTGAATTATCGGTGTTTGGCTCTGTTCTCAGGGAGGATTTTAAGAAGACAAGCGATATTGATTTCCTTGTGGTCTTCGATCCTCAAATCCAACTAAGCTTAATGGATTTAGTGGGCATCCAATATGAACTTGAGGATCTTATCGGACGAAAAGTAGACCTCGTTGAAAAACGGTCTATTGAAAACAGTCATAACTGGATTCGCCGTCAGAACATTTTGGAAGCGGCTACTCTCATCTATGAATCAGGACAAATCCTATCTGCTTGATATGGCCAAACTGTGTCGAACCATTCTCCGGTTAACCGATGGGATGACTGAAACAGAGTTTTATGCGGATGAAAGAACTCAACTTGCCGTCTTATACGAAATTACGATTATCGGGGAAGTGGTTAAAAGGCTATCAAATGATTTTCGTCAATCCCATCCAGAAATTCAGTGGCGACAAATAGCAGGGATGAGGGATCGACTGGTTCATGATTATGATGAGGTTAATCTGGATTTAGTCTGGCAAGTGATTGAAAATTTTATCCCTGAACTTTTAGATTACATTACGCCTTTAGTTCCAAGGCCGACCGATGAAATTTAATGGAAAAATGACTCAATAAAAGGCAAGACTAGGGAATAGAAGCGGACTTTTTCAGCAACAGTAAAGACTTGCTGGCGAGTCCATTTTTTTAGCTAACGATTTTTCTTCCAACTATCATTGCGAAAACCATATAAGAAATGCCCCTCAGCTTGACCAAATATGGGGCTATTTTTGAGTGGCGACTTTTGCCGACCTTGAACGACTTGACAAGAGCGATTATTTAGTATTTTTGAACTATAGTACAAAGAAAAAGGATTTTATTGAATGATTTAGGTTATATCAGTTTAATATAGCTGATTTTTACCGTATTTTTTCTTTGATACTTTGAATAGCAACGGTTTTAAAAAATAAAAACCGACTGATTACTCCTTCGTTTTTCGGCGTTTTCCTGTGGCATTGAGAATGATCACGCTGAAACCTTTATGAATTGCGACTTTGATAGATTTAATGGCGATGTGATGGTTGAAATATATAGAAAAGTTGAAGGAATACTCTTGGTAGATTAAAACAAATCAGTTTCATCTTGGACTTGCGGTTTCAAAACTTTTTCTTCCCTACAAGTCGTAGTATAAATTTAAAGCGTAAAGTAAGCGATTTAACCCCCACTGAACAAGAATTGTTACAAAGCATTCTTGATAAGCTTGACCAAATTAATAACAAGCTTGACCGAATGATTGAAAAAGATGATATTTTTGGTTCCACATCATGCAACACATCAGAGCAGATTTTTTATGAAGGTTGGAGGATAAGGGATGATTTGTGGCGACAATAAAGGCACTCCTCAACAGTGGGACTTTTTAAATAAGAGTGTTTGATCCATTGGTGATGGTTGGGGAGCCAAAAAATCCTTTTTATATTTTGTTTATCTTCTAGTGCATTTTTACTAAAAGTAGTTTGACGGCCAAATAAGTCTACAAAAGTCAGGGTTAAAATTAAACAAGGGCGTATTTTAGAAAAAATAAGAGAAATATATTATGAGATTCTTGAGATAGCTAATAATTGAGTTTTAGCTGTTTAAATAAGCTAATTTAGTTGATTTCGACTATCAAATTTTCGATAATTACTAAACTTCAAAAGACTTATTGATGACCAAATAAGACCTTTGACGAAAAATCAGTCTATATTTAACTGAAAAAACCCATGAAAACAGTGACAGAAAAGGGGTCGCCGTAGGGGAGAGCCAGCAGGCTTTTTGTAATACAGTTGCTCCCTCCCCAATAACCGGGTGTGCTGCTGGTTGGGGGGCAAAACCCCCCAATCCCCCCATTTGACCATTTTATGTTTTGTTTATTATTTTTATGGTTGTCACGCCATTGAGAAAGGGGGTGGTGGTGGTTGTTCAAGATATTGATTGTCCCCATCAACAAAAAACCACAAGACTCCTAAAATCCTTGCCTTAACTGGTTCTGGATAAGAATTAAGACAATACTCAACAAAATCATCCCATCCCATAGAGTGGATCTCCTCGATGACTTCATTGGCCATGGACACTACGTCAAGCTCTAAAAAGGCTCGAAATTCCTTGAAGAGAAAATTAGCTTTTGGTTGACAACCCCCTCTATTAGTAGCTTTTATAGAGCGGGTTGACACTTTTATCTGTTCCACAAGGTCAGCTAATTTGACCCCTGCATGACGGAGTAATTTATTGACGGCCTGACGGGATTTTTCTAAATGTGTACCCACTTGATTCTCACTGGTGATCTTATCCCCACGTTCGATTAACTCTTGAATGCCCTTGAGTAATTCGAGTCTGGCCACTTGGGTAGCATCGCCCGCGTCGGGGTGAATTTCAAGGGAATGAATATTTTTAACCTTAGCCCCATAAGCTCTCAGAAAATCAAGGTCAAAGTCAGTGGCGATGAAAAAGAGGTTAAATCGTTGTCCTGGGTATCGTTGGCAACGTTGGCGGCCAATCCCTTGTAAGGTTTCGGCTTTTTG
>NZ_JARVCN010000304.1:0-3875 GCF_038442745.1 Crocosphaera sp. Alani8 | reverse complement strand
AACTGGTTTGCTCATTGCTGTTACTGTACCTCATAACTGTGGGAAATGCTATAAGTGCAGTAGAAGGAAAATTTACAAGTGGATAATGGGTAAAAAAAGCTAATAAGACAATGCTTATCATCACTTCTAAGTTTAGTAGAGAAGCCACAAAATATACCACCGTGATTAATAGCAAAAAAATTTTAATGGATGGTGCAGAACTGTGTGAATTATTAATTGATTATAAAGTAGGGGTTTCAACAGTTCAATCCTATGCTATCAAAAAAATAGATGATGACTATTTTACAGAATAACCCGTTTTGCTTAAACTAAGAACAGAAACAGATAGAGGTTAAATTAAATATGTCTATGTTGCTTGCTGGGGATATTGGTGGCACCAAAACTATTTTACGTTTAGTTAGTTCAGAAGAGGTTAATAAAGGTAAAAATTTACCTCAACAAAGTAACTTATCCGAAAAATCTTATCTTAGTCAGGAGTATAACGATCTAGTTCCCATTGTAGAAGATTTTTTAAGGACATCTAAAGAGAAATTACAAGGGGAGATAACAGTTAAAAATGGTTGTTTTGGTATTGCCGGTCCAGTGCTTAACAATACCTCACAATTAACAAATTTGAATTGGCCAAAATTGACAGGAGAACGCTTAGCAAAAGAGTTATTGTTAGAAAGAGTTGATCTAATCAATGACTTTGCAGCTATTGGTTACGGTGTTTTAGGGTTAGGAAAAGATGATTTATTAACCTTACAAGATGGAGAGGCAAGAGCAAATACTCCCATAGGGATATTGGGTGCAGGAACTGGTTTAGGTGAATGTTTTTTAACTCCTATGGAAAGTGGTAATTATGACGTATTTTCTACTGAAGGCTCTCATGCAGACTTTGCACCACGGAACCAATTAGAATTTGAATTATTGACTTACATAAAAGATAAGTACAATTTACCCAGAGTTTCAATAGAAAGAGTTGTATCTGGTATGGGAATTAGTGCTATCTATCAATTTTTACGCCATAAATATCCTGAAAAAGAATCAGATGAATTAAAGCAAATTTATCAAACTTGGGACAACGGAAAAAATGTCGATCTCACTGCTCAAGTATCTAAAAGAGCCTTAGAAAATAATGATCCCTTATGTCAACAAGCAATGGAGATGTTTGTTTCAGCCTATGGTGCAGAGGCAGGAAATTTAGCCTTAAAATTGTTGCCCTATGGAGGTTTATATATAGCAGGAGGAATCGCTCCTAAGATAGTAAAAATAATGCAATCAGGAACATTTATAGAAGCTTTTAAAGCAAAAGGAAGGATGAGTTCACTACTATCTAAAATGCCTGTACACATTATTCTAAATCCCAAAGTTGGTTTAATCGGTGCGGCTATTCGGGCTGCTCAATAACCTTTTTAATAACTTCTTGCTCCTAACCTTATGAACCCCTCCCAGATTATTGTTGTCAAAGTTGGTACCTCTAGTCTTGCTCAACCAGAGACAGGAAAATTGGCTTTATCTACTATTGCTGCTTTAGTGGAAACTTTAACAAAATTACGACAATTGGGGTATTGTGTTATCCTAGTTTCATCTGGTGCTGTAGGAGTGGGTTGTAGTCGTCTTAAATTAGTAGAAAGACCCAAGAAAATAGCAGTTAAACAAGCAATCGCAGCCGTAGGACAAGGGAGATTAATTAGAATTTATGATGACCTTTTTACGGCTTTAAATCAACCTATTGCTCAGGTTTTATTAACCCGTCGAGAATTGATGGAACGTAGTTGCTATCTAAATGCTAAAAATACTTTTGATGCGTTGTTTGAATTAGGAGTGATTCCCATTGTTAATGAAAATGATACTGTTGCTATTGAAGAGTTAAAATTCGGAGATAATGATACCCTTTCCGCTTTAGTAGCAACTTTAGTGGGTGCAGACTGGTTGTTTATTTTAACCGATGTTGATCGACTTTATTCGGCTGATCCTCGTACTTTTCCTGATGCTAAACCTATCAAAGTTGTTAATAGTTTAGAATTAGATAACTTACAGGTTAAAGTAGGAAGTAAAGGATCTCAATGGGGAACAGGAGGAATGTCAACCAAACTAACAGCAGCACGACTAGCGACATCTGCAGGAATAACTACAGTTATAAGTCATGGAAAAAATCCAGAAAATCTCTTAAAAATTATTCAAGGTGAAGAAATTGGTACGAAATTTGAAGCACAATTAAAAAATGATAGTGCGCGTAAACGTTGGATCGCTTATGGTTTATTACCCAGAGGAAAACTATATCTTGATCAAGGTGCAGTAAAAGCAATTTCTCACAAAGGGAAGTCTTTATTAGCTGCAGGAATTATCAAGGTCGAAGGTGAGTTTGATGCTTTGGAAGCGGTTCAATTATGTAGCGATAATGGTCAAGAAATTGCTAGAGGAATTGTTAATTATAGTCAAGAAGAAATCAATAAAATTAAAGGCAATCATTCAGAAAAAATATACGATTTGTTAGGCTATCATGGAGCAGAAACTATCGTCCACAGAGATAATTTAGTCATTTATTAGAGTAAATTGAGGTCAAATTATGGAATCAGATAAGGAGTTAACTCCTTCACAGTCTTGGCGAAAATTATTAACAGAAAACCGTGCCATCGCAGTTATTCGTACGAATAATATTGAGCAGGGAATTAACATGGCCAAAGCAGTAGCAAGCGGTGGCATGAATATCATTGAAATCACTTGGAATAGTCACAAACCCGGCGATATTATCCAACAATTAAAACAAGAATTACCTCACTGTCTTGTTGGCACCGGAACCATCTTAACCTTAGAAGAATTAGAAAATGCGATCGCAGCCGGTATTCAATTTTGTTTTACTCCCCATGTCAATCAAACTTTGATCAAAACAGCGATTAACCACCATATTCCTATCATTCCAGGTGCCTTATCCCCCACAGAAATTGTTACTGCTTGGCAAGCAGGAGCTAGTTGTGTTAAGGTCTTCCCTGTACAGGCTATTGGTGGTATTGGCTATATTAAAGGGTTACAAGGTCCTCTGGGTTCAATTCCTCTCATCCCCACAGGAGGAGTTACTTTAGATAATGCATCCTATTTCATCGAAGCAGGGGCAATCGCTGTTGGTTTATCTAGTCAATTATTCCCCTATCATGCCTTAGAACGTCAAAATTGGGATATCATTACCAAACAAGCTCAGGTTTTAATGCAACGTCTTTCAGCATTTAATCAATAAAAAGGCCTACGAATTTGATTCGTAGGCTGAATATTCGAGTTGTTAAGAATAATTACGATTACTTGACAATTATCTTGCCAACCATGCCGGCACCACGGTGAGGTTCACAATAGTAGGAATATTCTCCGGGTTCGTTAAAGGTGGTTTCGTAGCCATCTCCAGGGGAAAAAACCAACTGTTTATGGTTGTATTCACTAACTCCTTCAAAAACAACGTTGTGGGGAGATAGTTTGTTATTAACCCACTTTACTGTGTCTCCTGCACTAATTTCTATCTTGTTGGGCTGAAATGCTAACATTCCAGAGTCAGCACCCATTTTTACCTCAACGGTTTCTGCCGCTGCGGGATTAACAGCAACGAAGAAACTAGAGACGACTAGAGCAATAGTAGTAACGAGTAGACCTATTTTCTTGAGCATTATATTGTTCCTTATGAGTTCTGCAGGGCAAAACTGTATTTTGTTTTTGTTTTTCCACTCTTGATTATAAGTAAAATTAATAACTTTGACAAGCTGTCTTTGGACAAAAAAGTTTTTTTTTGGTATCGTACGACCTAAACTATGACAGAGTAGATAGTTTGACATTGTGTCTTTTGACAGACCAATAAATGTATCTTCTCAAAAAGCCAGGGGTCACTCGCTGCGAAAACTTAGGCCAAA
>NZ_JARVCN010000303.1:0-3886 GCF_038442745.1 Crocosphaera sp. Alani8 | reverse complement strand
GCTATATCCCTTATTAAATCTAGCTTATAGCTTTTTGTGTCCCCACGCCAGCCCCATTATCAAAGCACAGCATCGGCGATCGCAGTTTATCCAGATTAAAACCGTAGTACACCCCTCCCCTCAATTCTTGCGGTGGCTCAGCAGGGTTCCTATCGCCTTGTACAAGGCATACATATTCATCCCCGTCTTGCCCACCATTGGGGTCTTGATCCAGTTTCAATTCTGCCCGACTAAGTTCGTGGGATAAATAACAGCCGTTGACTTCTGCTCCGAAACCATTCTCTGCGATCGTTATACTGGGAAATTTTTGTCCTTGACTAAGGTCAGCTACTAAGTGATCTACTTGGAATATTCTAGGCGATTCCCATCGTCTCAGTATCACGCCAATACGAGATGACCAATCAACGTAGTAACCTGCTGTTAATAACCGTTGCCGGTCTTCCAATAACTGTCGAGGGGTAATGGTTTGGGATGACGATATATCCCTTCCCACTTTCTTGACCACATTTCCCCCTATCAAACTTACTCCTACCCTTGATAAAGCTGTCCTGTAACTATATTCAAAACCACAATTATTCTCATTAATTAACTCGCTTTCTCTTAACGGCTCATCGAGAGGTGATCGCACGGTATTCCCCAACCTTTCCCAATACCTTTGTAGTGAAATATTGACTAACTCGTGTCCTAAGCTATCTAAGTTTCTTGCCCTATCTAAACGTCTAACTCGGTAATCTATTCCTTGTAAATTTAAAGGAGTACCTGGCTTAAATGCGTTCCTTATGATGTTATATTGAATACGGTGACACCTAACACTAAAACTGCCACTAGGATGCCCTTCAAATGTTTGGCTAAAACTGAAATTTTCCACGACTGGATACTTTCTAAATAATGCAGGAGGGTTAACTCGATTTAATCTGGAAGAAATATTAAATTGAGTAGTTACTGCTGTTAAACCCTCAGCATCATATCCAGTGTTAATTAATATTTGGTTATTCTCATCATCAATATAATAAGACCCCACATCTGGGTTAGGATTATTGGTTAATTGATAGCTGATACTATTGATTATGAGGCTAACAATATTATTACTATAAGGAATAGTGGCAATATGCCCTACGTTCTGAATCTCTATCGTAGTATTTGTGAGTGGAATAGATGGGGATAATTGGGCTACTAAGGTAGATTTTGTCTCATTGGTTTGATTGCTTAAAACTGAACCAGGTTCTATAATTGAGGGAGGTAAGTTGTTCTTGGCAACCAGCATGAGCAAACGACTCTTTTAATTATAGGTAAAATAAAAACTACTCCGATTATAAACTTTATTATAACAAAAATAAGGACATTTTTACTTTACAGAATATAAAGTTAGTTGTCATGATTTTAGAAATTGAGAACAACAGTGAAGCAAATATATCTTTCTAGTTTTGAGGCAGAGGGCAGGAAGCATAAGTTAAACTGTTAGATTCATCACTCAATTCAAAATTGCTATTAGAAGATAAATTTTCTTCTTCTGATGATTCTAAGCATTCTTCTCCCCAAAGCTCAGTTAATCTCATTAAGAAATAACTGTTTGTATCTAAACGCTGACTTAAGATTCCTGGATAATAAGTACCAATTTGGTTGAAATTCATTTTCTAAGTCCTCTTTGTTTTTTATCTTCTTCTACACTATGCTCTTTATTTTCGGCAGAAACAATACCTAAAAAGTTCAGAAAAGTTCAGTATTTTCGGTTTCGGTGGAAAAGTAGTGCATCGTAGTTCATACCATCTTCGCTTAGGAAATTCCTTCAAACTTATCCCTTGGGGTACAAGCCCCTTCCAAACCAGTGAATTTCTGCCCCTGCTTGCGACTCGGTTTTAAATCCGAGTCGCAAGCAGGGGCACATTCCACGCCCTCTGTCCTTGTAGCGCAGCGTCTTCTGCCTTCGTTTGACCAGCGTGAAGTCCTGAGAACTTTTTCCTGAACTTTCCTGAACAAAACCGTATTTCTTCTCCTGATGGTTTCCGACATACTGAAATCTAAGCCAATATTGTTTTATTAGGAGTCTCAATCATGCAATCCAATACAGGTCATCTCTTTTCTGGTCTTCTCGCTTTCTTTAACCCCTGTTCTACCACTGTTACCCCTACCGACACTAAAACTCAATCACAAGCCGAAGTACTTTCCAAAATGATTAAACAACAGAAACCGATCAATGAACTAATTCGTGTCTATGAAAAAGATGAAAAAGGTCAATTGGTTAGTAAATGGGTTAAAACGTGCTAAGAAATGATGTTTATGTTGTAATATAGGATTATAAATTTTGAGATTATGACAAATACTATTGAAACTCTAATACGTGCTAAAACTGAATTGAAAGAAGTTTTAAAGACTTATGAAGGGAACTGCCAAGATGATGCTGTTAAACAAAAAATATCGGAACTCTGCTTACTAAATCCCACTATAGCTCCCACCCATAGTAAGCAATTAGAATCTCTTGAATGGTTATTAATCAGTGCGCCATCTTTTCCTCAAGGGCAGAAATTGCCCAATGGGAAATATGCTTATACACTAGGACGCTTAGCATTTAATATGTTTGAACCCACACGTCTTAAGTTAGTTATTGACTGTGTTAGACAGCCCATTATCTTCTTAGGAGAAGGAAAAAAATGGACTTATGATATTGTTGTAGAATTTACTGTTATTGAGGAAGATTTTCCTAATTTAAAAGGAATTGTTTGTAATAAAGGTTTATGTTATCCGGCTGATGATAGAACTTTAGAGGTTGAATTTACAGGAGGAACTTTAACCCCAAGTTCGGAGCAAGATTTAGAAACTTGGAAAAAGATATTTAGTGAACCATTACCATCAAAGAAAGGTTTTAGGGAACAGTTAATGTCAGTATTTTTAAAGTTTATGTTTGGGTTGGTTCCAAATCAAGGTATGAATCTTGAAACTGGAGAAATGTCTTTCACCATGAAGCATTCTCCTAAAGGTCGTTTGGAAGTGCTTTATTTAGATGAAGAACTACGCATTACACGAGGAAACAAGGGAACAGTTTTGGTGTGTGAACGTTGTTAATCAAACAATATTCATAACAATTAACAATAATTTCAAAAGTTATCGTTTAAGATGAAGTTATGAAATGATGACAATTTGAGATTAAACAAGTTAACTGAGGAATAACCTTAAATCAGTGTACTATCAAAAAGTTAGACTATTTATCGCTATAAAATCCATGCCTAGAATCTAAGTCTCCCCACATTTTTTTCTCAGAATTTTGTTAATTGAACCTGTCATCTGAATTCGATTTTAGATAAATGGGAGTGTTGCTAATATGCATAAGCTACATTTTAAACCGTTAACGGAAGAAGATCGTAAACGACATGAATATTTAGAGCGGATCAATCATGCCCCTTACTTTACAATCTTTATGATTATCTCTGCTATGTTTGTTGTTTTTACCGCCGCTCTGCTTACGGGTGTTTTTTAATAACGATCAATTGAAAGATTGATTGGGAGCAGAAATCTCCCTATATTTTTAGCGATCGCCTATAGCTGGCGATCGCATTTTTAGTAGGACAGAAATTCTTGGTTCAGCGACAGATAAATTGTAATAAGTCAAGTTTTTTTAAAAAATCTTTATAATAAAAGTAATAAATCTTAAGAAAAGCTCATTCGAGAAGTTAACCAACTTCTATTACCACAATGTATAACTCCGTTGATAGCCCTTTTGATGAAAACGCACCGAAGCTAGACATGGCTGTCCTAAAGCAACGATTGCTCCAGCAGACTCAGTGCCGTCCTCTCTACGAAAATATAGCGATTCTCGGTTGTGGCTATGTCGGAAGCACATTATACCAAATCCGCTCTTTTTAACCCCCTTATAAAACCCTTTACTAATAGA
>NZ_JARVCN010000302.1:0-3887 GCF_038442745.1 Crocosphaera sp. Alani8 | reverse complement strand
GACTCCTAAAACTAGAAAAATTTGTACCTCACAAGTATGGGAACTGCTATATATTGCTGCAAGATATCAGTAAAACGTTAACATTCATCAACTTCCTATGACTGAAACTGCTCAACCCATTCCTCACAAAAAAATCGGTGTAGCTGTTATTTATAACGACGCTGGTTTAATTTTAATAGATCGCCGTCTGGATAAAGGATCATTGGGAGGTTTATGGGAGTTTCCTGGGGGAAAAATAGAACAAGGTGAAACAGTAGAAGATTGTATCAAACGAGAGATTAAAGAAGAGATTGATATTGAGATAGAAGTAGGGGAAAATTTAGTTAATTTAAACCATGATTATACCGATTTTAAGGTGACATTATACGTCCATATTTGTCGCTATTTAACAGGAGAACCCAAACCCATCGAATGCCAGGAAATACGTTGGGTAAGATTAGAAGAAATTGAACAGTTTTCTTTCCCAAAAGCTAATGCCAAGATTATTGAAATGTTGAAAAATTTAAATTAATTACTTTCTATTATGTCTTTCAATCGTCGTCAGTTTTTAAGCGCATCTCTCGGAAGTTTAGCTATTTTAAGTTCTATTCATTCTTTAGCATCAGCACAGAATTCCCCAATTATTAAACCGAGAAAACTCAAAGCAGGGTCTGGAGTTGGCTTAATTAGTCCAGCAGGAACAACTAATATTACAGAACATATTGATATTGTAGAAGATGCTGTTAAAGCTTTGGGATTAGTACCGTATTTAGGTTCCCATCTTTTAGATCAATACGGTTATTTAGCAGGAAAAGATCAGGATAGAGCGGATGATATTAATCAATTTTTTGCCGATCCTAGAATTGATATATTATTGCCAATTCGTGGTGGTTGGGGGTGTGCCAGAATCTTACCTTATTTAGATTATAATTTAATTAAGAATAATCCCAAGATTGTTATTGGTTTTAGTGATTTAACAACCTTATTAATTGCTCTTTATACTAAATCAAACTTAGTTACTTTTCATGGACCCAATGCCTTTACTTCTTGGCGAAAAGCACAAGTAAACTCGTTCCAAAAAGCCCTATTTACCGAAGAAAGAATTAGCTTTAAAAACCAACGAGATTCCGATGATGATGACCGTTTGATGCAGGTAAAGAATCGTATTAGAACCATCACCCCAGGAACAGCTAGGGGAAAATTAATCGGGGGAAATTTATCAGTTTTATCGGCAATTATTGGTTCTGCTTACGTTCCAGATTTTAGCGGACATATCCTATTCATCGAAGATGTGGGGGAAGATATTTATCGGATCGATCGCATGATTACCCATTTAAAAGTAGCTGGTATTCTCAATAAACTATCAGGGTTTATTTTTGGAGAGTGTACTAACTGTTCACCCAACGGTGGTTACGGTTCTTTAACCCTAGAACAAGTGCTAGACGACCATATCAAACCATTAGGAATTCCTGCATGGACAGGGGCGCAAATCGGTCATATAGAACCTATCTTAACCTTTCCTATGGGGGTAGAAGTGGAAATGAACGCCAACACAGGAACCATTAATTATTTAGAATCAGGGGTTATTTGAGAATTTTTAATACCTCCATCCCACAACACAAATATTCTCAATTCCACTTTAAGCAGCCTTCAACCCTTATGTGCTACAATTTTTGAAGATTTTGCCATAGAGTCAGCGTAAGCCACCTCAAAAGCGACTATAAAGGAAACTCCATGACTACAAAAAGCAATTACGGTGCAGAACAAATACAAGTCCTAGAAGGGTTGGAACCAGTACGCAAGCGTCCAGGGATGTACATCGGGACCACAGGACCGAGAGGACTTCATCACCTGGTCTACGAAGTCGTGGATAATTCCATCGATGAGGCGTTAGCTGGTTATTGCACCCATATCGAGATCGATATCAACGCCGACGGTTCTGTAAGCGTTACCGACGATGGCCGGGGTATCCCTACCGATGTCCATCCTACCACAGGCAAGTCAGCCCTAGAAACCGTAATGACGGTTCTTCATGCAGGTGGAAAGTTTGGAGGGGGTGGTTATAAAGTTTCGGGAGGATTACACGGGGTTGGTATCTCTGTTGTTAACGCATTATCAGAGTGGGTTCTTGTTAACGTTTGGCGCAACGAAAAAGTTCATACCCAACGCTACGAACGGGGAGTTCCTATTAGTTCATTAGAAACAAAACCAGATAAGAAACATTCAACCGGTACCTCGGTTTCTTTCCTCCCCGATGTCCAAATATTTTCAGGAGGAATAGAGTTTGATTATAGTACCTTGGCCGGAAGATTAAAAGAATTAGCTTATCTCAATGCCGGGGTTAAAATTACCTTTACCGATAATAGAAAAGAAGAACCTTATAGCGAAACTTATTGCTATGAGGGAGGGATTAAAGAATATGTCACCTATATGTGTCGGGATAAAGATGTCTTGCATCAAGACATTATTTATGTTTCAGGGGAAAAGAATGGCACACAGGTTGAAGTAGCTTTACTGTGGTGTATAGATGCTTATAGCGATAACTTATTAGGATTTGCCAATAACATTCGCACTATCGACGGAGGAACCCATTTAGAAGGTTTAAAAACCGTTCTTACTCGTACCCTTAATAGTGTTGCTCGGAAACGCAATAAATTAAAAGACAATGATGCTAATTTAGGGGGAGAGAACGTTAGAGAAGGGTTAACAGGAGTGATTTCTGTTAAAGTTCCCGAACCAGAATTTGAAGGACAAACTAAAACCAAATTAGGGAATACAGAAGTTAGGGGAATTGTAGATTCTTTGGTGGGGGAAGTTTTAACCGAATACTTAGAATTTAATCCCCACGTTGCTGATAATATTATTGAGAAAGCTGTACAAGCTTTTAAAGCAGCAGAAGCAGCCAGACGTGCTAGGGAATTAGTGCGTCGGAAATCTGTTTTAGAGTCTTCTCCCTTACCTGGAAAACTAGCCGACTGTAGTAGTCGAGATCCCGAAGAATCAGAGATTTTCTTAGTAGAAGGAGACTCCGCTGGTGGTTCAGCAAAGCAAGGAAGAGATCGGCGGTTTCAAGCTATTTTGCCCCTGAGAGGTAAAATCATTAATATTGAGAAAACCGACGATGCAAAAATCTATAAAAACAACGAAATTCAGTCCTTAATCACTGCACTAGGTTTAGGAATAAAAGGAGAGGAATTCGATTCAGAACAATTACGTTATCATCGTATTGTAATTATGACCGATGCTGATGTAGACGGTGCGCACATTCGGACATTATTGTTGACCTTTTTCTATCGTTATCAACGCTCATTAGTTGACCAAGGATACATTTATATTGCTTGTCCTCCTTTGTATAAAGTAGAGAGGGGACGTAACCACGTTTATTGTTACAATGAACGACAATTACAAGAACATATTAATAGTCTTCCTGCTAATGCAAATTATACAATTCAACGGTTTAAAGGGTTGGGAGAAATGATGCCGGCGCAACTTTGGGAAACTACAATGAACCCAGACACTCGTAGTATGAAACAAGTGGAAATAGAAGACGCAGCAGAAGCTGATCGCATCTTTACTATTTTAATGGGAGATAGGGTTGCTCCTAGACGGGAATTTATCGAAACCTACGGACCAAAATTAAATCTAACTGACTTAGATATTTAACTCTCTGTGTACCTGAGTTCGATATCACTCACATCTTGCACCTGCTTCATAAAGTGTTGGTGAGGTTAGGGTGTGGGGTGTGGGGATTGATATTTTTCAGCTGATGACTGATAGCTGAAAGCTTACAAACTAGCCAGTTTTATCGAACGTGCAAGATGTGAGTTAAACATTAGCTGATTGACGATTTATCTTGACGGGGTGACAAGAGTTGGAAAAGGCTCACCATGAGGACTTTAGAGATCAGC
>NZ_JARVCN010000301.1:0-3894 GCF_038442745.1 Crocosphaera sp. Alani8 | reverse complement strand
TTCGATGTGTCCGCCTTAGCTATAGTGAGGGACTTCTCCCGACATTTAGTTAACGGTGGGATCGTTAAAATTTTCAGCCTGTTGACGAACCAGATGGCAAAAATGAGCAATGGGAGGAATATTTATGCGATCGCTGGTGGACACTAAAACCACTTGACGGGTTAATTGTTGAGGAGATTTTGGGTTAGACTCATCTACCATAGGAACTAAAGGACGCACCGCCAAACTGCTGTCTTTTTTAGTTTCTACTAAAGCGGTTTCTGGTAACAGGGCGACCATTTCTCCTTGTCTGACTACTCCGCGAAAAGCGTCTAGGGTATTCAATTCCATCACTGCGTTGATGGTTAAATTATAAGTTGAACACCATTCCTGTAGTAATCTCTGCATCCCATAACCGTCTTTAAATACCACTTGAGGATACTTAAGCAATTCTGTGTGGGGAACCTCTTTGTAGTTAGTTAAGGGATGATCACAAGCCATCAAAATATCAATTTTTTCTTCATATAATAAATCAACAGTCATCTCAGGACTGGTGGTCAAAAAACGATTATTCATAACGATCGCAATATCTACTAAACCGTCCCTCAAAACCTTTAATGTGCGATCGCTTCCTAAAGCTGTTACTCGTAGTTGAACTTGAGGGTAATCTAAACAAAATTTTTGTAATACTGGTGGTAAAAAATGAGAGCAAACCGAGTGAATGGCTGCAACACATAATTCCGGCTGTTTTCCTGCTTGTAAGTCCTTAATTTCTTGTCCAACAGTTATCCATTCTAGACATATTTTTCTTGCCCTTGGCAACAACTTTTCCCCTGCTACTGTCAGTGTAGCTTGGCTGGAACGGTGAAACAATAAAGCCCCTAAGTTAGCTTCTAGAGCTTGTATTTGCCGACTAATGGTGGACTGTGTAATCCCACACTTATTGGCAGCTTGTCCAAAGTTTCCCGTTTCTGCGATCGCTAAGAATGCTTGTAGTTGCTCAATTCGCATCGATAATTATATATACCTCCAAGCATAAACTTATCTTATTTCTGACTCATATTTCGTAGAAATTGATACTAAAATCATTAACAGTTAATAATTTTTTTCTATCTTTACTATGGATTTTTTATCATGGTTGATTGTATTTTTAGGTGGTGGTGTGGGTAGTTGTTGCCGTTACGCTATTAGTAAAATAATTAACGAGCAAATCGAAACCGTATTTCCTTGGGGAACGTTAACAGTTAATTTACTGGGTTGCTTAGTTATTGGTATTTTAATCAGCCTGATTGAGAGATTTCCCACCCATCCCTACTGGACACTTTTTTTAGTAACAGGGTTTTGTGGAGGATTTACCACATTTTCTTCTTTTTCTTTGGAGAATAATTTATTATTAAGAAATCAAGAATATGGCTTATTATTAATTTATACAACAATGAGTTTGCTATGGGGATTTGCAGGAACTTTTTTGGGTTTAATGTTATTTAGAAGACTTTAAATCAGTTTAGATGCTTAACAACTTAAGTTCTAACTCCTAACACCGAACTCAGCTTGCTTCACTGTCTCAAGTTAGTTAATCGGGCATTTTTGTAGTAATGATTCAAAATCTGATAGTAAGGAATACCCTGTTGCGCTAAATAATGGCTTCCCCATTGACTTAAACCAATACCATGACCATAACCTCTCCCCTGAATGCTAAAAGTTCCATTGTTATTAGAAATAGTAAATAGGGTACTTTTAAGCTTCAATGCCTTGCGTAGCTGATCGTCTGTAATACGGCGAGAACCACGACTACCAACAATTTTCATGGTGATAATGCGTCCGTGGGGAGTAGTTTTTTCGGGAATAAGCGATCGCACCGCTCCCACACCGCCAATGAGACGGCCCATTTCCCAGGCACTAAAGCTTCTATTCCATTGAAACACAGGGGCTAGTTGATCGTAATCCACCACACCCCGTAAATAGGGCAGAGGGGAAGTCCAAACATCCTCGACGTTTTCTGTATGTCCTCCAGAAGAGGAATGAAACGCCGATAAAATGACTTTCCCGTTGTAGGTCAAAACTTCCCCTAAAGTAGCTTTAACTGCGTCGTGGGTGGTAACAAATTCTGTTTCTAACCCTTTGTAGACCTGGGTGTTGGTGGTGGTATCTAAATCGTAGTAGCGGTTACTTGCCTTAGATGCTTTGTAGAGAGCATAGGTACGAGCTACAACTGCTTGAGATTTTAGGGCTTCTTGGGGCCAGGTGGGATAAGCTTCAGCTCCTACTACACTGTATAAATATTCTTCTACATCTACCAAATTGAGTGCAGTTACCCCTCTTCCTTGACGAATCACTCGGACTTTTCCACGATACCAGCGATCGCCGATCCAAACCACTCCATCTTCTTTTGGTTCGATGATTAAATAGCTAGAATTCCATTGATTGAGATTTACACCGCTGCCTCTCGGTTTAACGGTAAAGCCATCGAGAGCAGCTAGATTACCGATTTGTCGCCCACCAGCATCCCTCACAATGGCGGGGGTCGAACTGCCCACTTGCACCGCACTAACCCCTTTCTTGATTGCAATGCGTAGTTCTCTGGTTGCTTGCGCTGGCCAACAGAAAACAAGCCAAATTAACCCTATTAATCCACCGTACTTGACCAAGGTTAACCAGAATGTCTGGGCTATGTTTCCTTGAGTGTTGACCTGATTCTGCACTGTCATCACTGTTTTCCTCACACACTGTTACTCCATGAGCAGACTCCATCGTATCATAAGCTTCTCCGAAATATTACTGAGCTGAGTTGGATGTTAGGAGTTCGGAGGTGAGAAATTTACGAATTAAACCAATAGTTACCTCAGGAAGTTCTAATTGAGGGGTTAAACCAACTTCTTCTATTACTTGAAAAGCTCGAATCGCTGTAGGATTCATTTGTGCTAACCGTTGTCCAATATCAGGACCTGTAAACTGAGATTTTTTCCCCCAAATAATAGCAGTAGGAACGGTTAATTGTTCTATATACTCTGAAAGATCAAAGCATAAATCTCCTCGTACAAAAGATAGCGCACTGTATTCTGCGTTGGGTTGGGTTGCTGATTCGAGATAAGCTGAAACAATTTCGGGATAAACTCTTTTTGGATTAGCAAATTGACGCTGTTCTAAGAAATTACGAATTCCTAGTTCATTGGCCACACCAAAATCATAGAAGAAGCGGTCTATAATTGGGGTACTGACTAATTGAGCAAAAAAGCTCCGAGTATAATTTTCCCCGAAATCTGATAATCCTGCTGGTGTGGTCAAAATCAAGGATTTACATAAATCGGGACGAGAAATAGCGACTCTAATGGTTAAAGCTGCCGTTAGAGATGAGGCGATTACTGTTACTGGTGACTCACAAGTTTTTTCGAGAAATTCCGTAATTGTCGTTAAATAATCCTCAATGCGATAGTTTCTTTCTAAATGGGTTGAAAGTCCCCAACCGATTAAGTCTGGTGCTAAAATCCGGTATTCGCTGGCAAATGCAGGATACACTTTAGACCATTCGTAAGCACTTGAACCACCCCCGAAACCGTGTAAAAAAACCAATGTTGGTCGGGATTTCTCTTCTGTTTGATTATCGAACCAAGGAGCATCGTCTGCGGTGTAGTAGACTATTTTTCCTAAACTGGTTACAGTTGAATGCTGGCTAAAACCAGGGATGTTTAACATAGGTTTAAAGGTGCATTATTGTTTAACGTTCAAGTCAATTTCTGACCAACTTATTTAACTTTAACACTCAAACACAGGGAATAATTATTTATTACCTATCCTTGATATATACCAATCAGAAATGATTCGTCAAATATCTTTTTTTGCCAGTGACCAGTTATCAGTTATCATACCAAATCCGCTCTTGTTATACCCTTTATAAGCTAGAATAGGCAGATGTCT
>NZ_JARVCN010000300.1:0-29867 GCF_038442745.1 Crocosphaera sp. Alani8 | reverse complement strand
TGCTAATTGCTTATTTTTTTGTTTTGTTTTTTCTTCATGAATAATGCAGGCTAGATTGTCTCTTGTTATTGAAATATTGGCCTTGAAACAGATTAGATTATACTAGAAACTTGAGGAACTTTATCTAAAATTTAAGCCCTATGACATCTCAAGTAAAACAAATGCGTCAATATTTTAGAGAGCTTAAAAATAATCTAGCTAACAACTACTATCAATTTCGGATTAATACTGATCACAATCCTTATCAAATACGTTTTCGGAAAAGCCCTTTTCGCATCTTGTTCGTCTTGAGTCACATGAGATCCGGATCTTCTTTACTCACTCATTTGCTAAATTCTAATCCTGAAATTATCGGCTATGGAGAAACTCATATCAATTATTCTTCGGAGTTGGATTTTGAAAAATTAATGTTTAAGGTTTACTGGACTATCAAAGACTATAAAATGAACCATAAATATGTCTTAGATAAAGTTTTACATAACCATAAGTTTTTAGCAGATGATTTTTTGATTTCTGAGCAGGTCTATAGTATATTTCTGATTAGAAAACCTCAAAGAACCCTAGCAAGTATATTAGAAATAAAACCTCACTGGAGCGAGGAAAAAGCACTAAATTACTATGAAGAACGCTTAGAAATACTAGAAAGTTATGCAAAATTAATTAATAATAAAAAACAAAGTCTTTTAATTACCAGTGACCAACTCATTAATCAGACTGATTTAGTTTTTAATAAATTTCAAAAATTTTTGCAGACTAAAGAAAGTTTTTCAGAGCAATACGAAACATTAAGGACAACTGGGAGGAAAGGAATTGGGGATTCGTCAGAAAATATTAAAGCTGGTTATATAATTAGAAATCGACGAGAATCAGACACAAAATTTTCTGGCGAATTAGTGGAAAAAGCGACTGATTCCTTTAAACAATGCTTGACTACACTATCTAACTATTGCAGTACAATTGAAGCGTAATAAGTCCCCAACTAATATGAAATACTGTTAAATACCATACTTTAGAATAAGACGATACCAAATCTAATTCCGAAACCCATCTTATCCTCTAGAATAGACAAGAAGCAAAGTATTTTTCCCAATGTTAGCCCATCGAGTTTTTAAGGTTAGTGTCCCGAGTGGATTTGGAATTATCTATCTTGAAGGGTGAAAAGGGTTACTTCCCCTCTATTTCCATCCCAAGGTTCTACCCAATCTTGAGTATAAGTTTTTCCGTTATACGTTAATGAATTTTTACTTTCTTCATTAGGATTAAACCGAACAGAAGAGAGAATAATACAAGGTTTAAAGTCCTTATGGGGAGACTGGCTTGCTAATTTTGCAGATTCATTAATAACATTGATGTGGCCTATGGTTATAGGCTTTTGAGATAGTTGTAAAATTCGCCACAAAGGATATTCAAAGGAAGTTCCTCTCATTATTAATCCTATATTTGAGCATTCATAAGATTGAAGTTTATTTGATACATTTAAGTAGGGACTTTGGTATTGTTTTTGAGTTATAAAATAATGCTCAACTCTAGGTTGACTAAGAACACCATTCTCTACAATCAAGGGTCGGGTATCATTAAAAAATAACCAAGGATAGGAAAGTAGAAGAATTAGAACTGCTAGAACATAAGTAATTTTACTATTAAATGATTTACCAAAAACAACACCCACAAAAGCTGAAGATAAGATAAAGAAGGGTAGATGCAGACGACAACGATAAGGAGACCAAGTAAAAAGTCCAAAAAATAAGAAAATTCCGGCAAAAACAACAGCTAAATATCCCAGTAAATAAGGCTGTCTCCACAATTTCTTATTAACTATATAAAACAAGGTAGCCAAGCCAATTAACATTAGATGAAAAGGATTACCAGCAGTATCCTCATAAGTTGATAAACCAGGAACATAGAATTTAGCTGATTTAGGACTATTTAATAGAGGATCATTAATATCTAATGACAATAGATTATGAATAATTTCAATGACTTTGTTAGTAATTCCTGTAAGGGGAGTAATAATACTTTCTAAGTGCAAATAGCGAATGATGTCAGAATGAAGGGATAATTGCTTAACACTATTAGCGATAAAAACTGAGGGACTAAATACTCCTAAAGTTTGTTTTTCAGCCGCCGCTCCCAGTGGAGAAGCAAACAGAGCAATGTTTCTCAGATAATGACCGCCATTAATCAGCAAGACAATGACTAGTACGATAAAAATGGGTTGCCAAACTTTCCAGCGAAGATGTTTAATTCCCCATAATCCTAACCAAATGGCTACAGGGAAAGCATAAATATAAGCAGTTCCTTTAGTTAAAATAGCGAGTCCCAAACTACCCCCCAATAGCAGGATATTCATTTTCGTTATACCCTCTTTAAAAATTGTTAGGGTGTAGTAAGCAAAACAGACTAACCAAAAAGTCACCACATAATTGTTATCTGTGCTAGATCCCTGTAGAATACCCATCGGTACCGTAGCTGCGACAATAGCGGCTAAAATCTGTCCTCGCGGACTCGCACCAAGTTCTTTAGCAATTAAAGAAATTCCTATCCAACTACCAATCATGCTACCCCATTGAATGAGTCCAGCAAAGCGATCGCCTCCACTAAGAATTTGAAAATTCATAATGGCAAACTCAGCCCATGGAGGTTGATACAGTTGGAATAAGTCGGATGTTGGATAATGGGTAACGCTCTGATTTTGAATCCAATGAACCACGCGACTAAGATGATATTCCATAGAATCGGAGTGATTCGGTGCATAAATTAGGGCAACAACAGCAACGATGAGAGCTAAGACAACTAAACCTATGGATAAAGTCACTGAAAAGGGATTTTTTGTCCATTGATTTAACTTCCATGGAGTACGCTCAGGATGTTTCTTTCTGGTTTTTTGATAAATTCCGATTAAAACACCATCAACAATCAGCCAATTAATAAAGACACCACTAAGAGTGACAGCATTAATAAGGGATAGCAATTCGATGATAAAAGTGAGTAAGATCCCCCAAATTACCAATGAACCTAGTAAACTGACTCTAACATCTTCTGTTTTTAAGTCTATTATTAAAAATAATAAGACCAAAGAAACAAGGGAAACCCCAATTAATAGAAACATAAAATTTACCTTGATTGTATATGGTGTTTTTCCGATTGATGAGGTTCGTCTATTTGGGCGCAACATCACGTTGAACTTAGGAGATGCTGGGTATATCTTACACTTTTGAGAGACTTTGTATGATAACCTTGTGTCCCATTTTTTGTGTAAAATTATTGGGAAAAAGATTGACTAATGAAAAGCTATCCCTTAAATTTACCTTATACGGTAAATAATGTCAGTATTTTCCAATTTTGTATTTTAAATGACAAAGCTTATTATCCAGATTCCTTGCTATAATGAGGAATCTTCCCTTCCTATAACTCTAGCTGATCTTCCGCGTCAAATTCCAGGAATAGATCAAGTAGAATGGCTGATTATTAATGATGGAAGCCAGGACAGAACCGTAGAGGTAGCTAAAGAGTGGCACGTTGATCACATTGTTAATTTTGAGCATAATCAAGGGTTAGCTAAGGCTTTCATGGCAGGATTAGAGGCGAGTCTAACGGCAGGAGCTGATGTTATTGTTAACACCGATGCAGACAATCAGTATTGTGCCGAGGATATTCCTAAACTGATTGAGCCAATTTTGAATAAAAGGTCTGAAATTGTTGTGGGGGCAAGACCAATTGAAAACATTCGCCATTTTTCCCCTACCAAAAAACTGCTACAAAAACTTGGTAGTTGGGTAGTTCGTATGGCTAGTGGTACGGAAATACCCGATGCCCCCAGTGGATTTCGGGCAATGAGTCGTAGTGCCGCTATGAAATTAAATGTTTTTAATGAATATACTTATACTTTAGAGACCATTATTCAAGCAGGACGAAAAGATATTATTATTACGTCTGTGCCTATTCGCACTAATGGTTATTTGCGAGCTTCACGATTAGTAAAAAGTATCCCGGCTTATATTCAACGGTCAATCATAACAATTTTTCGGATTTTTATGACCTATCAACCCCTGAAGTTTTTTACCTTTTTGGGGGCAATTCCTTTCTTATTAGGAAATTTAATATTTATTCGTTGGCTAATTTTGTTTGTAATAGAAAATAGCACCCGAACTCGCCTTCCTAGCTTACTTCTAGGGTCAATACTCGTAATTATTGGGGTACAAATTTGGATTCTCGGATTAGTGGCGGATATTTTGGCAGTTAATCGTAAACTTTTAGAGGATATTCAATTGAGATTACGCCGTAACGAATATGAAAAATTCCCAAAAGACTAAGTATCTTAAAAGCCTCAAGTTCATCCAATTGTTATTACAGCATATTTTTAAGCTTTTCTAGACAGTCAAATCTATGAACCAAAACTTATTTGCAGAAGTTGCCCTAGCCCAGATTCCCAAGATTTTAACTCTTTTAGATCGCAATGTTCATAGTCCAACTTATGGTTGTTTTGATCGAAACTTTTGGCAATATAAAATTATCGATTTCCCCAGTGGTATGGCACAAGAATTTGTCTATCCTCTTGCTCTAGCCTACCATACCAATCTTGAGATAAATCCTTTTTATCAACAATCTTCTCTTCGAGATTGGGTAGCAGCAGGTATCCATTATGCCAATCTGAGTAGTCATGCTGATGGTTCTTGTGATGATTATTTTCCATTTGAACGTGCTGCAGGAGCAGCTGCTTTTTCTCTTTTAGCTTGTCTTGAAAGTTATCAGTTAATGGGGCTTAAAAATCAGCAATTTTTGGATTTTTTTGCGAAACGAGCAACTTGGTTAGCCAATCATCATGAGAGTGGAAAATTAACCAATCATCAAGCTTTAATTGTTCTCTGTTTAGAACGACTTTCCCAAATTTTAAACACTTCAGAATGGGATAAACAAAAAGCTTTGCGCTTAGAACGAGTGATTGATTGGCAAAACGAAGAAGGATGGTTTCAAGAATATGAAGGATGTGATCCCGGCTATCATACTCTTACCATTTATTGTCTCTCACAGATTTATCAAATTCGCCCAGATACTCGGTTAAAAGAAGTATTAGAAAAAGCCGTCAAACTTGCTTCTTATTTCATTCACCCTGATGGTTCTTATGGGGGTGAATATGCTAGTCGCAACACTTATAATTTCTTCCCTGCTGGTTTTGAATTTGTCGGAACATGGCTACCTGAAGCATTAACAATTAATGATCAATTTCTTAAAGGAATTAGTCAGGGATTAGTGCCTTGTTATGCAGATGATCATATTGTTGGACATCATACTTGGAATTATTTATTAGCATGGCAACATTTCACGGAAAAACGTCCTGATTCGCCAATTCCTAAGCAGGGACATATTCATTTAAAAAATGCTCAATTAATGATTGATCGTAGGGAAAATTATACTTTATATATAGCTCTAAATAAAGGAGGAGTGTTTAAGTTATTTGATCAAGATCATCTAATTGCCTCTGATACACAGTTTTCTTTGAGGGTAAAAAATGGAAAGAAAGCTAAAAACGCTGTGGCACATCTGGTGGATAATTATTCTACAAAAATTGAAGACAATCGTATAATTATTACGGGAGAATTAGGCTGGGCAAAACAAAAACAAATGACTCCATTTAACTTATTAATTTTACGATTAGTAATGTTAACTGTTGGTAGATTTTTTCCTAATTTAATCCGAAAAATACTCCAAAAAATATTGATTACAGGGAAACAAAAAGCCCCTTTTTGGTTTAAAAGAGAATTGATCTGGGAGCAAGGAAAATGGCAGATTAAAGATACCCTAAATGCCACTAGTTGGGATGATGTTGTTGAGATAGGAATTGGCTGTGATCAAACGTCTATTTATGTCGTCATGAGTCGAACCTTTCAATTAGGACAATTACAACCGTGGCTAGATTTGACAGAAAAAATAAAATCCTTAAGCAATGATCAAGCTTTAACTCTAAACAGAACATTCTGAATTTAATTATGTTGAATTCTAGTCCTTTATAACCATCATAATGTGATCATGAAAAGATTTATTTCTCTTGCTGTGAGTACCGCTATTTTAGTCATTCTTTACTCTCAAATTGATATTGAAGGATTAATCAATGTTTTTCGTCAGAGTGATTTGCTTTGGATGGTTATTAGTTTAGGAATGGTGATTCCAATTACCTCTGTAACATCTTGGCGACTTCAACAGTTAATGCCTTCAGACAGTTCATTAGGATTTATCGAAGCGAATCGTTTGATTTTAGGTGCCAGTGTTTTGAATATGGTTTTACCTTCCAAAATGGGAGATATTGCTAAGGCTTATTTTATGACAGATAGAGGGCATTTAAAAGGTTCACTTGCTTTATCTTTAGTAATCTTTGAAAAAGCGTGTGATATGCTTTCTCTACTCTTCTGGTGTGTTTTAGGTTTGATTTTTTACCCAAGCAAGGATGAGTTTTTCTGGGTAATGACAGGGGCGATTACTTTCGGTTTTGTTTTACTCTTTTTGCTGATTGGATCACGGCAATTTGCAATTCTTTTCTTCAGACTATTTTCTAAAATTTCACCCAAAGTTGTTCAAAAAAAATTACAGACATTGGAAACGTCTTGGTTAGAAATGCACACCTATTTTTGGGGTAATCCTTTTCAGTTGCTCAAGGTTACTATTACTTCTATTTTTTTATGGTTTTTACATCTATTACAAATTTGGTTTTTTATTCTTGCTCTCAAAGCTTCGACTCCTTTTCTAATTAGTTTAGCTTTGTCTCCTTTGGCTATCTTAGCAGGATTATTACCTTTAACCTTTGCCGGGGTTGGTACAAGGGATGCTGCTTTAGTTTATCTTTATCAGCCTTATTTTTCAGCAAGTGTAGGAGCCGCTTTAGGGATACTCTGCACTTCTCGTTATTTTTTACCCGCTTTAGTGGGACTGCCTTTTTTAACTCAGATGATGGCTGCAGTTAAGAAAATTAAAAATAATTAGAGAATATGTAGGCTAATAGAACAGCCTAAGCTATAAGTTCTTCATAATTTAAACAATATGAGTAATGCCACAATAAATGTTACAAATGTTCCTATTAATTTAATTTGTAGCTTACTCAAAGGAAGTTTTGTCTCCAACCCTAAAAATCCTAAAGCAACATAGCTCAATATAGCAACTACCACAGCAGCCGCTATTCTAAATATGCGACCCTTATAAACCACAAATATGAGACTTCCCCAAGTTATTAAATCATAACTATCATCAGTATTTATGGGAATAGCAATCGTCTCCCAATTATTACCACCATCGGTGGATCTATAAATTGCTGTGTTAGTTGCTCCAGAACCATAAAGGGTCTTATCCTCAGCATAAGACGGCGAAAACTGTATTGCTTTCCCTGCATAAGGAATATTATTGACTCTAGCAAAAGTAAGGGAATCATCGCCAATTTGTGCAAATGTTTGACCACCATCAACAGTTTTAAACAGTCCCTTTCCTCTTATACTCAGTACAAAAGTTTTGTCATTTTCATAGTTTGGGGAAATGGCTAAAGCTTGAACCTGTTCATCGTCTCCATAACTTGTATTAGTCAACTTAACCCAGGTTTCTCCTGCATCTTTTGTTCTGTAAACCCCTTTCTCCGTGCCAACTATTACTGTGCGATCGCTTTCATAATTTGGTGATATGGCTAACTTCAGAAAGTAGAGATTTTCTAAGGGGGTTTTTTCAGTTGTAGCTTGCCATGTCTTACCCCCATCTGTCGTCTTATAAATTCCTTTCACCCCCGAAGCATAGAGGGTTGTGTCAGCGGCAAAATTAGGAGATATCACTATAGCTAGGGGTTCGTTGATCCTATGACTTTCAACGGCTGACATAATGGAAAAGTTTTGGCCACCATCCGTTGAGCGCATGATTAAACCATACATGGTAGCGGCATAAACGGTGCTATCTTCGGCGAAATTAGGAGAAGGAACAATGCTAAATCCTCGAAGTGGTTGACCTTTTGCACCTGGAAGACCAACAATTTGCCAATTCTTACCCCTATTAGTAGACCTTAAAAAGTTATTCCAAAGAACAGTTGCAAAAATCTTACCATCAGATTCATAGTTAGGGGAGAAAGCTATATCAAAGAAGCGGCGAGGATCTTGTCCAGTAAAGTTGAATTCTCTACTGAAGCGTGGGGGTTCCAATCCTTTATTAGCGGGTTCCCAGGTATTTCCACCATCTGAGCTAAGATAAGCATTGCCAACATAGGTTACAACCCCTAGGGTAGAGTCATTCTGATAGTTAGGAGAAATACCGAAACTGGCAACTATCCCTGCTGACAAAGTTTCTAGTTCTTGCCAAGTTTCACCACTATTCTGAGATTTGAACAATCCATTGAAACCTCCGACAAATAGCACCTCATCTTGGCTGAAATCAGGGGAAATACCCAGCTCATAAAAATGAGGAACTTTAAATTGATCAGCTTGCTTGTCTTTGGTTAAACCTTGATTTATTTTTGTCCAAGTTTTTCCTTCATCTTCAGATTTAAATACTCCTATGTCTCTAGTAGAGACGAAAATCTTTAAGCTATTATTTTCTCCAGATTCTATAACAATATCTCTAATATTATTATCTAAGTTTTCTTGACTTATATTAACAAAAGATTTACCGAGGTCAACGCTCTTAAAAATGCCTTGATCGGTTCCAACTAGAATCATGTTATCAGTGGCAAAATTGGGAGAAATTGCTACGGAGTTTATCGGTCCACCGTCTTGATTTTTTCCCATAAGCTGCCAATTTTGTCCATTATCTGAGGACAGGTATAAATTCCCTTGATCGTCTCCTAAAAGAATCTGATTATCGTTACTGGAAACAAAAGCTATAGCAGTAACTTTAGTTTGACTATCCATCACAGAAGTCCAACTTTCACCCCCATTATCTGTTTTGTATAACCCTCCCTCAGTTCCATCTGCTAAAACTAAGTCAGGATCATTGGGGGAAATAGCCACTGATTCAATTTTGAGGTTTTCTAATCCTTGATTTACTTTTTCCCAAGACGCTCCTCCATCTTGAGTCTTATATATTCCATCACCATCGGAAGATAAAAACAGGATATCTTTACTTTGAGCAAACATATCCAAACCTGAGAGATTATGTTGAGTTTGATTATCTATTCCCTTGGTGATTCTTTGCCAAGTCTCTCCCCCATCAACTGACTTAAAAAGATTACTTCTGACAATAATCCAGACAGTTTGATCTTGATTATAAGTTGGGGATATTTCTATTCTTTCTGCTACATCGTGGGGCCTATGGGGTGAGGCAGGTTGGACTGCCACTGTCACAAGAATTATACTTAAAACAACTAAAAAAATAACCTTTCTTAAGTTAACTAAAAGCTGACTCATATTGATTCTCAATTTGATATAGTGAGGACACGAAATCAATTACTAAAAGTCGTTAAAAACGCTGATCATTATTCAGCAGTTTGCAACATTGTAACACAACCTGACTAACCATAATTTCTGTTTCTTGTTTTAACATCAGGGGAAAATAGTTCGCAAGTTGTTGAATTTGAATCTGGTTTAACTTTTTCTGTTGTAAAAGATTGGCTAAATTTTCTACAGCTATTAATCGTTTTAATTTATTGCTATCCGTTAGCTGTGATACCCATTCGTGGTACTGATTCTCCCGTTTTTTTCTGGGTTTATCTAATAATTGCCAACCGAGTAAACCTAATGTTAAAAAAGTTCCTAATCCTTGTAAAATTAATGCAGTAGCTAACCAGCGACTTTGTGCATTGGACCAAATATCAAAGGCAATGTAACTACTAATGGCACCTAACCCTCCACTGATTACAGCGATCGCCAACTTGCCTTGAAAAGTTTGGGAAAATTCGTAAAAATCGAGCCAACGACTTTGCCATCTAGCAGTTTGAAACCAATAAATCCCACCCATCACCCCGATACCGATTAAGGTTGCACCTATAAGTTTGGTATCCCATCCTAACATAAGGGTGATTCCTATCGATCCCAAACAGCACTGCAACAGTTTGCGCCGTTTTTTGTGCCTTAACACATACTTAACAGCGTACCTAAGTTGAGTCCAGGAAAAGTTAGATAATTGATCAAAAATAGGTTGCGATCGCCATGAAACTTGCATGAACAAGATTGCCTAAAATATAACTTATGCTGATGTTTACTATATCGCTAATTTAGGGGTATTCAACTACTTTTTTCTGAAAAACTTGATACAATTCTTTACATTAGATAATAGTATTTCCAGGGTTTAGGTTTTTTGTTTCAAAATTTAGCATTATCTATAGGTTTGATCGGGGTAAAAAGTATTCAATTATACAAAAACAGAGAAAATGAATCTTTACCATCAATGATTTGAAGAGACGTATATATTGAAATCCCAAGGAGTTTTTCATGGCTGAAACGCCCCAAGAAGTCTTGAAAATGATTCAAGACCAAAACATTAAAATTATAGACCTCAAATTCATTGATTTACCAGGGATTTGGCAACATTGCTCTTTTTATTACGATCAAATCGATGAGAGTTCCTTTGTAGATGGAGTTCCCTTCGACGGTTCCAGTATTCGGGGATGGAAAGCCATTAACGAATCTGATATGTGTATGGTTCCTGACCCGAAAACAGCTTGGATCGACCCCTTCTACGAGGAACCGACCCTAAGTCTCATTTGTAGCATTAAAGAGCCTCGTACGGGGGAATGGTACAGTCGTGATCCTCGCACCATTGCCAAAAAAGCTGTAGAGTATCTCCAAACCACAGGCATCGGTGATACTGCCTTTTTCGGACCAGAAGCAGAGTTCTTTGTCTTTGATGACGTTCGCTTCGACCAAACCGAGAACAAAGCTTACTATTCCGTTGATAGTGTAGAAGGTCGTTGGAATACTGGCCGAGAAGAAGAAGGCGGTAACTTAGGTTATAAACCTGGTTATAAACAGGGTTATTTCCCCGTTTCCCCCACCGATACCCTTCAGGATATGCGGACAGAAATGTTGCTGACTATGGCTAAATGTGGGGTTCCCATCGAGAAACATCACCACGAAGTAGCAACCGGGGGACAAAATGAATTAGGGTTCCGTTTTGCTACCTTAATTGACGCTGCTGATTATTTGCTGACATACAAGTACGTAATCAAAAACGTGGCTAAAAAATATGGTAAAACCGTAACATTTATGCCCAAGCCCTTATTTAATGATAATGGGTCAGGAATGCACGTCCACCAATCTATTTGGAAGGGAGGAGAACCTTTATTCTGGGGTGATGGTTACGCTAACTTGAGTAAAATTGCCTTAAACTACATCGGTGGTATCTTAAAGCACGCTCCTGCTTTATTGGCATTTACCAACCCCACTACCAACTCTTATAAGCGTTTGGTTCCTGGGTTTGAAGCGCCGGTTAACTTAGCCTATTCTCAAGGAAACCGTTCTGCATCTGTGCGTATTCCTTTATCTGGTCCTAACCCCAAAGCAAAACGGTTAGAGTTCCGTTGTCCTGATGCTACTTCTAACCCCTATTTAGCCTTTGCGGCTCTGCTTTGTGCAGGGATTGATGGTATCAAGAATGAAATTGATCCAGGACAGTCTTTAGACGTAGATATTTACGATCTTTCTCCTGAAGAATTGAGCAAAATTCCTTCTACCCCTGGTTCTTTAGAACAAGCGTTAGAATGCTTAGAAAAAGATCAAGCTTTCTTAACCGATAGTGGTGTCTTTACAACAGACTTCATTGAAAATTGGATCGAATATAAACTGGATAATGAAGTTAATCCTTTACGTTTACGACCTCATCCCTATGAGTTTGCTTTGTATTACGATGTTTAGGATTTAAGTCATTATTTAGTTTATTTTGCCACTATTAAAGTGGCATTTTTTTATACCATTTTCATTAACTTAGACTACAGATATTTATTTTGTGGGGGTGAACACTTGGAATTTTCTTACTTGGATGGTGGAATACCCTTCAAGGAGATCAACGCATCCATCACCAACTTAGCCACAGGTGCTGCCACCGTTGACCCATAAGTATTAGCCCCTTGGGGTTCATCTATAGCAACCAAAACCACGTATCTAGGGGATTCCACGGGTAAAATTGAGACGAAACTGGTAATTTTGGCATTAGGTAAATAACCGCCCCTGGGTCCTGCTTTTTGTGCTGTGCCGGTTTTCCCCCCAATACGATAATTTTCCGTCTTCGCTGCTGAATCCTTATCCACCACCGTTTCCATCAATTCCACCACCGTTTGACTAACTTCTGGGGAAATAATTTGTTGGCTAGGATAATCAGGTTGCCAGTGTAGAGTTCCTTCCACATCCACTAACCCTTTTACCAGATGGGGAGTGACTAATTTTCCCCCATTAGCTAAAGCACCCTGTAACTGGACTAATTTCATGGGGGTTAGGGCAAACCCTTGACCAAAAGACGCTGTTGCCACTTCAATTGATCGCTCCATAAACACTTTTTCTGACTTCAAGCGTCCCCTAACTTCTCCGGGTAAATCGATGCCGGTTTTTTTATTAATTTGTAATTCCTGTAAACGCTGATAATAATCGTCTTTTTTCAGCCGTCGCATCATGTGAACCATAGCCACATTACTAGAGGTTTGCAAAATTTCAGCAATATTAATTGACCCATTACCGGTCCTAGAAGCGTTTTTAATCGGCCAACCGTCCACAGTGACCAAACCGGAATCGTGGATAACTGTATTTCGTTTAATTACCCCTGCTTCGAGGGCTAAGGCAACATTAATGGGCTTAAAAGTAGAACCAGGTTCGTATAGATCGCTAACAGTCCAATTTTTCAACAAGTCCATCCTGGACATATAAAATTCATTGGGGTCAAAAGTGGGTTCACAAACCAGAGATAAAATCGAGCCATCCGTTGCATCCATGACAATAACGGCACCTCGTTTGGCGTTAAATTTCTGGATTTGTTGTTGCAAGGCTGCTCTAACGGCCCGTTGGAGGCGCATATCTACTGTCAATTGAACTCGCCAGTCGTTGGACTTGAGTAAATTTTCCGGTAAGGAGTTGGGGAGAATATCACCCAGGGCGGTTCTTTGTACGTATAAGCTTTCTAAATCTCGTTTGAGCAGTTTTTCTTGACTTAATTCTATACCTGCTTGTCCCTGACGTTCGTGGTCTACGAATCCCACCACATCGGCCATCATTTTTTCTTGGGGATAAAAACGCTGATAGGTTTCATCCACATCCACTCCATCTAATCTTAGTGCTTTGATTTTTTGAGCCACTCCTTCCTGCAAGTTTCGGGCGATAAGAATCCCCGTTTTACGTTCCTGGAACCTTTCTATAAGTTGTTGAGGGGTTTTAGTTTCCAGAATGCTGCTTAGCTTAGCGGCGACCTCTCCTTGAGGTTGTTTAAATTGGATAGGATGGACATAGAGAATATGTTCGAGGCGATCGGTGGCTAAAATATTGCCCTCGCTGTCAATAATCGACCGTCGTGGAATATAAGGACGGATATTGACTGTTTGTTGTGAGCGGGCTTTTTGTCTTAATTCTTCTCCTTGAACAACCTGCAGTTGATAGGTTTTCCAACCTAATCCCAATATTGCGCTTACTAAGACTGCCCACACCAATAAGAGACGAAATTTAGGCAGGGGAGTGGATTTTTGCTTACTTTGGCGTCTTGAGGTATTGGGAGAGCCTTTTGTAATTTTATTTCGAGCAACTTTTTTTTTGCTAGAACGATAAGAACGCTTTTGAGATGGAGTTTTACCCATGGCCGGTTTAAGTGTGCAAAGTGGTTAAACTGTTACTAACCTGAGTTCGGTTTTAGGAGTTGAATCTTTTTCAACGAGGGAATAAGCATTATATACTCTTAATTTTGACCAGTTGTCTATCAATTTCCTTCTGTCGAACCCAGTTTACTAATAAGCGATAGGAGTATCCAGAACAATGGATTTTCCTTCGGGGTTGGGAAGGGGATCTTTTACTTCCATGATGGAAACCTCCGCCGGGGTGAGAAAAATAGATTTATGGGGTTTTGGGGAGGTTAAACCGGAACCTGGTTGCTCGGCCTGCTGTGCCATTTTATGCTTTAAAGATTCATTGGTAGCAGCTAGTTGGCGTTCGTTTCTTTGTAGAGTTTTTAGCTTGGAAAATTCCTGACTCCATTGTGTCGGGGCGTAAACTGTCCAACCATAAACCCCCAAGGTAATGGCCACTAAACCGCAAGTGATGGTAGTGGAACTTTTTTGCAACAATAAGAGGAATTCCAAGGCTAAAGGTAGCCGTTTCGGTTGGGTAGGCAGGGGTGTAACCTTAGCACGGGGTTGAGAAGGCTTAGGAGCAAGGGTTTTTGGGGCAACAGACCGCAGATGACGGGTTGCGATCGTTTTTTGACGAGGACGATAACGGGTTGGGGATGGTGTGGGTATATAATCGCGTGCGGCAGTCATAATAATTGTTATGAGTCTTACAAATACTTTGATAGATATGGCTAATTCAACGATTCCGAATCGGAATCCTTAAAACATGACTGATGGGTTAGACGGCCAAGACTATCACTATGTTGCATCCCTCAGAAAATTAATAGTTATTGTTGCATAATGTCATCAAAACAAGACATTTTGGTAAGAGATTTAATTTTAAATAGCTTGTGGATACTGTTGAACTTTTCCTTTTAAAATTAATTAAAATTTAATATTTATTTACTCAAAATGTATAGTAATATTCAGATTAAGAGATAGATTTGAGTCAGGTGTGATGGGATATTTCAAAGCTATCAAATTGTCTTGATCAAGATTTGAAGGAAAACCAATAAAAATGATTGCAGCAGCACCCTCATCCAACGGATACCACATTCAGGGGACGAAACCAGGACTACCCCCTATTAGTGGTTGGGAAGCGGAAATCGCCTCAGTTGTACAACACAACGACCCTATTTTTGCCCCTAATTCTAATATTAATCTCGCTAATGTAAAATCGGGGTTCGCTTGCGCCCTTCATATGCACCAACCCACTATTCCCGCCGGTCATAACGGTGCGTTGATTAGTAACCTGCAACATATGTTTGAAAATCAGCATATTGGGGACAACCATAATGCTCCTACTTTTGCTTGGTGTTACAAGCGCATTGGGGAGTTTGTTCCCGATTTAGTTCAAAATGGTTGTAATCCTCGCATCATGTTGGACTATTCTGGTAATTTGTTGTGGGATTTTCAACAAACTCCTCGACACGATATTCTGGAACCCCTCAAACGGATGGCTTGTGACCCCCAATATTATCCTTATGTGGAATGGTTAGGAACGATGTGGAGTCACGCTGTTGCCCCTTCTACTCCTATTCCTGACCTCAAGTTACAGATACAAGCTTGGCAACATCAGTTTGCCTCTCTGTTTGGTTACGATGCTCTGAGACGGGTTAAGGGTTTCTCCCCCCCAGAAATGCACTTACCTAACCACCCTGATACCCTCTACGAATATATTAAGGCTCTGAAAGAGTGTGGTTATCGTTGGTTATTGGTGCAAGAAGACTCTGTGGAACGATTAAACGGGGACGACTTACACAAAAACGGTAATGATAAGTATGTTCCTAACCGTTTAGTTGCCCGTAACTCTAAGGGTGAAACCATCAGTATTACGGCGTTAATTAAAACCCAAGGGTCTGATACTAAGTTGGTGGCTCAAATGCAGCCTTATTACGAAGCTAAAGCCAGAGGAAGACAAAAACTGGGTAATGTGGAAGTACCTAGCTGTGTTTCTCAGATCGCCGATGGAGAAAACGGCGGCGTAATGATGAACGAGTTTCCCGACGGTTTCCGCAACGCTTTTTATGGCATTAAAGATAATAATGAGGGTGTAGTTGGCCTGAATGGCACCGAATACATCGAACTCTTACAACAGGCCGGTGTCACCGAAGATGATTACCCCGTTTGTCAAGCGGTCAGTCAACACAAAATCTGGAATAAAATTGGTACGGACAATGTAACACCGGAAGCAGTTGCCAAAGCTATCGAAGAGTTACAAAAAACAGACGATCGCTTCCACATGGACGGTGCGTCGTGGACTAACGATCTCAGTTGGGTTAAAGGTTATGAAAATGTCCTAGAACCCATGAACGAACTCAGTGCTGGTTTTCACGGAAAATTCGATTCTCGTGTACAACAAGACCCCAATGTGACTCGTACTTCTGAGTACCAGGAAGCTTTGCTGTACACAATGTTAGTTGAAACTAGCTGTTTCCGTTATTGGGGACAGGGTGCTTGGACAGACTACGCTCGCGAACTCTATAACCGCGGCGAAGGTTTCGTTAAATAAGTTTAGTTTTTTGGGTACATTTTCAGCGATCGCTTCTTTAAGGAGCGATCTTTTTTTATGGGGAAATATAGCAGTTCCCATACTTGTGAGGTACAGAAGTTATCTCTTTGAGGCAGAAGGCAGGGGGCAGGAGGCAGAAGTTAGGTGTACCTCATGAGTCCGAGAAACGCTATAGCAATATTCTCTACAGTAAAATTTTTAAGGGTAAAGTAAACCCAGGAATGACATTTTCTGCGTTTAAAATTGCATCAGGGGGATAAGTTGTTATAGAAGCATCTTGACGATAAACTAAAGCTTGACGGTTGTGGCGATCGATCAACCACCCTAACTTAACGCCATTATCTCGATATTCTTCCATCTTATTTTTTAAGACATCTAAGTTATCGCTTTTTGACCTTATTTCGATGACAAAATCTGGAGCTAAATTAAAAAATTCATCTTCACCTTCATCCCACCCTAAAGGTAAGCGATCTTTTGCCACAAAAGCAACATCAGGAGAACGTACTGCACCATTCGGTAATTTAAACCCTCCACTGGAACTAAATACCTCTCCTAAGTCATTTTCTTGTACCCAGGTGAATACATAAGCACACGCTTTTGCTTCTCTATTACTTGATATTTTTCCTGTGGGTGCCATAGTCACTAAAGTTCCATCTGCGTTGCGTTCAAATCTCAATTGTGGGTTCTGAGAACTGAGTTCCATTAATTCTTGATCGGTAATAGTTGAAGTAGTTTGTATCATAAGACTTTAATGAATTCTACTTTAATAATAATAAGTTTAACAGTATTAATAATGTGACCTTATTATTCGGGAAACCAATCAGTTTTAATTTGTTCGCTAGAGTAGGGACAATTATCAGGAAAATTCCAGTCAGAAATTCCGGTTTCGTTAGCAGCATCTGCTCTTGCATCCCCATAAAACTTGGATAAATCTTGCCAATATCGTTTTAAACTAGGGGTATCCCTTAAATAGCGTTTGAGATTATTTCTTTCTCTTTTAATAGTAACTTCCCAAGACCTAGATCGTCTTTCTGGTTGATATTCCCATTTTAATAAATGTTGAATAATTAAGCGAATGGATGATAAAAATCTGTCTCTTTCCCGTTTTCCCAAATCTTCAATCTCTTCTAACACATTGTTCCAATCTACTTCAGTATATCGTTGTTCTTTAATTAGTGATACTTGTTGTTCAACCCATTTTATGATGTCGGTTTCGTAGAGCATTTTTCAATCTTGATAGGGTGTTTGTTTAATATTAGCTTGATTTTCAAAGATTATCAGCAAAATAATGATGATATAGTTGGCAGTTTGATTTAGCTTCATCTCCTACTAAATTAATCAGCCCCATACTTTCTAATTTGTAAGCGAGAGATGGTTCTAATTGTACCCCAATATCGTTTTTTACCACTTCTTTCATAGCTTCTGCTAATTCAGGAGAGGATTGTAAATTATCCCAATGACGGCGTAAATGACTACTATAAATTCCCCCTTGAGTTGGAGCTTCTGCTAATAGTTGATTTTGAGAAATATTCTTATACAATAAAGCATCTAGTGCCAAACGAATTAAATAAGGATGTCCTCCCACCATCTCGATTAAATCTGTAACAAATTTTTCTTTTTCAGCATCTTCTGACCAATTAAATCCATAATAACTAGCTAACTTTAAGACTTGTTCTGAATTAAATCCTGGTAATTTAACTTGTCTTCCCACGTTAAAAGGGGACTGATTGGCATCTAATTTGATGTAAACTTCGGTGGAATTGGCCATCACTAACCGTAAGTTTTGCCAAACTTCTAAGTTATTGGCTTCTTCGTGCCAATAGCGTAACATGGGCAAAAAATCTTGAGCGATTTCTCCGTACTCAAAAATGCGATCTAAATTATCTAAACCTAAAGCTAAAGGGCGATCTAAATTTTCTAAAACATAACTTTGAAAATAGGTTTTACAACTGACTAAACTACCAAATAGTTCTTCATCCCAGTAATCATTTAGCTGTGGTTTTAAGTTTAATTCTCTGCTAATATTAGCACAAAACCATCGCAAAAATTTATCTAAACTACTAAACATGGCGGATTCAGCCGATCGCAGATTGAGGTAAACTTTGCAACATTCATTAGCTTCTACATGGGCTAAAATAGTTTTTAAAAGAGAAGTTTTGCCCATCTTTTCTGGTGCTTTAATACGTATTAAAGCACCCGGTTTTAAGATAGTGTGACAGCAATCAACTTCAATGGGAGGTCGAGGAATATAAATGGGAGAATCGATTTTGATAGGGGTGCGAGTGTCCACTACAGGAAAGGTTGTAAAGCTAGGTATAGCTAGAGCTTGTTTCCATTCAGAATATTTGATATCTTTTAACCATTCTCGTAGGATTTGAAATTTTCCTGGTCCTTTGCTGCGGGGGTCTAATTCTGGACATCCATTGGGTTTTTCGCTGGAAAAACAACTATATAATTCTGTCATTTGTTTTTTATAGGTTTCGTGACTAGCTGCTTCTGCTAGTTCCCATACTTCTGTGTCTGGTTTGCGCCAATTTTCATAAGCAAACCTGACTAAAAAAATTTCCCTTAATCTTCCTTTTAAATTTTGATCGTTGGCAACTTCTTTGAGGAACTGATCCCAGTTTTTTGGTTTCATAGCGATCGCATTGTGGTAACGTTAGTTAAAATAACAAATTACTGGCTCAATGGGGCTTAAAAAAATCCCCTAATCTAGAACAGTTATATTATTCTACTATTTTCTACTTAATTCCATGTTAGACCTTTCTATAAATGAGCAAAATTAGTGATCAATGGGACTGACATTTCCTAGAAGGATTTCTATGATGAGTCTAGAGGGTAATAATCCATTGGTAGAACCCTCGAACTAGGTGTGAGTTAAGGAGATGACCTAACCATGAACAACAAACTAACTTTCAAACGTAAACTAGCAACTGTCGTAGCGATTTCTGTTTTAGTGTTTTTCGGCGTAGAAACCGTTGCTGTCGCTAACTCTAACCCTTTTTATGATAGTTCTACTCACTATAGTAAGGACTGTCGTGGGGATGATAAGGATGAGTGCTAAATGTACCTATCCTTGTTCAAGGGAACAGAGAAATACTGTTACCCGTTTCCCCAAAAGCAACAACCTTGGTAAACCTGAGTTCGGAGTTTGGAGTTTGGAGTTGAATCTTTCTTAACGAGAGAATCAGCCTTATATACTCTTAATTATGACTAACTGTCTATAAATTTTCTTATGCTGACATCCTACACCAGTACATAAAAACTTAAATTAGTAAGCCGTCAGCAGTCAGCGTTCGGCTTTCATCTCTTAGCTAAAAGCGTTAAGCTTATGTTTGATCTCACTCACAGCAGGTGATAGAGATTGATATGTTTCAACTGATGGCTGATAGCTGAACGCTTACAAACTAGCCAGTTTTATCGAAGGTGCAAGATGTTAGTATGCAGAACTCAGGTTGGTAAACTCCCCTCATGACACACCTAAACACCTAAAAAAGCTAGGGTAAATCCTAGCTTTTTCCAATATTTTACAGGTTAATAGTGAAAATATAGATAAATTTGGTAACTAGTGACACTCCTCCCGACGCTGATCCAGTGGGTACAGCGCGGGCTTCCCTACCTCACGATAGGACGTTACTGCTTCATCGGTCTTTTCTAGATACACAAATGTTGCCATTCACATATCCCCGTCCAGATACCTCCACAGTCAGCACCACCGACTATCCATCGGCTGCAATGTATCGAGTTTTTATCCAGAAAAACTTTTTTCCCCGTTTCCAGCTTCTTAGCATTGTTGATTGTCTGGGACAACCTAGGGACGCATATCTCCACTGGCTAGAACGATGGGTTTCGCCCTTTAACTTTTGAGCCTGTTTCCAGGTGTCAATTACACTTTTCCAATTATATCATTTTTTGGTTAAGTCTCAAAGCTGCTGCCCCTGCTTTCATGAGGGGCTGTCTGAGGAGGTTTCCTCCTCAGTTTATACGCCCCATCCCGACACTGACCTTCGGTACAGTGCGGGGCTTCTCGCAGGGAAGCTAAATCCAATGAAGCTAGAAAGGAATTAGTTTGCTTTTGCTTCTAGTTTAGACTGTCCGGTTAGCAATAAAACGGTTTGTGGTTCACTCCAACGCACCATCCAACTAGGTTGAAGACCTAAAATTACAATTAAGACGGCTAAAATAAAAGCAGGGAAACGCTCAGACCATAAAACTTTTGGTATTTGCGATAATTCAGGATTTAAACGCCCAAAAAATACTTTATTAACCATCAACAAGAAATAAACCGCAGTTAATCCGCTACCCACCAGACAAAGTAAGGTTTGTACAGGAAAAATGGGAAAACTACCTCTAAATACCAAAAATTCGGCAATAAAACCTACCATCCCAGGAATTCCTGCACTGGCCATCACGCCTAAAATAATTAAACTCCCTGTGATGGGTAAACCCCGTTGAGGGTTCAATAAACCCCGTAAAAAGTCCACGTCTCGACTGCCTGTTTTTTGGTAAACCACTCCAACGAGCAAAAATAACATGGCAGAAATCAAACCATGACTCACCATTTGAAAAGTAGCTGCTGTGATACTTAAAGGGGTACTTGCCGCCGCCGCCAACAAAATGTAAGCCATGTGAGCAATAGAAGAGTATGCAACTACCTTCTTCATATCTTTCTGCACAATTGCACAGGAAGCCCCGTATAATGCACTAATAGCCGCTAATGTTGCTAACCAAGGAGCAATATAGGTCCAAGCATCTAAGAATAACCCCACACCGAAGCGTAATAACCCGTAAGTTCCCAATTTTAATAAAACTCCTGCCAATAATACCGATACCGGGGTGGATGCTTCCACGTGAGCGTCAGGTAGCCAGGTATGGAAGGGAAAAATGGGAATTTTGATCCCTAAACCCACCAGTAAGGGGACTAATAATAAAATTTGAGTGGAAAGGGGTAGAGCTTGGGAATTCAAAGGGTCATAGTCGAATGTGGATGCCCCTGAGAGCAAGATTAGTCCCAAAAATGAACCTAAAACCAAAAATCCTGAAATAGTGGTGTATAAAAGAAATTTCATGGCGGCGTAACCCCGTTTACTGCCACCCCAAATAGCGATGAGGAAATAGAGGGGAATAATCTCTAATTCATAGAATAGGAAAAATAACAGTAAATCTTGGGCTAAAAATGCCCCGAAAACTCCAGCATTCAAAATTAAAATGAGAGCATAATAAAACCTAGATCTCTCAACGGTTTTATCGCTGGAATAAATAGCAATTAAGGTTAATAAACTATTTAGTAAAACTAAGGGAAAAGATAATCCGTCTACCCCTAGATGATAGTTTAAGCCAATATCTGCAATCCAAGGAATATACTCGATAAACTGCATCTGAGGATTACTAATCTCGAATTGAAAAGCAATCCTCAGAGTGTAAATAAATAAAATACTGGCGAAAACAAGAGCTAAAGAACGATAAAATTTATCTTCTTTTTGTACTGGCAAAAAGGCGATTAAAATAGCTCCTATTAACGGAATCACAATTAAAGCACTGAGCATGATTATAAATTTTCTCCTAGAAAGGGTTTAGGTTGGCAAAAAGTTTGACCAAAAATCCGTAATTAATGACCATTGACCGTTTAAAATTAACCACAAAAATAAACCAACGCTAATCAAAATTGTTAGCACATAAAATTGAGATTGTCCTGATACATTGTATTTCAAAGCATTACCACTAAAAATAGTAAACAAACTAATTAAGTTAACTGCGCCGTCTACTATATAGCGATCAAACCAAACGGTTATTTTAGAAATGTTTGCTACCAATGCCACCACAGTAACCTCATAAACTTTATCTAAATAAAAATCATAGGCAAACAAATCTTGGAAAAGACGTAAATAACGATTAGCTAATCGCTCCCAGGCACGACGAATAGGTCTAAAAATTCCCACTAAACACCCCAACAAACCCGATAAAATGACTAAAGGGATTCCCCATTCAACTGCCAATGAACTATTAGTTGAAATCGGTGTAGTTTGGGATAACAATAACGACCAGCGAATGGGTGCTAAAGGTGCAATCAAAGTAAAAATTGTTAATGTTACCATAGGGAAAGCCATCGGCCAGGGGACTTCTGGGGCGCGACGGGTTTTCTTTTGAGGTGTACCCAGGAAAACAGAGCGAAAAATACGAGTTAGGTTAAAGGCACATAGACCATTGACAAACAATAGGATAGCTAATAACCATAGAGATACGTTCCACGAACCATCTAACCATTTTGCCCAAGTCCAGAACATTCCCATGGGTAGTAGTGCCACCATCCCAGCAGAACCTACCACAAAAGCGGTGGTGGTGGCGGGCATTCTTGACCATAAACCCCCCATTTCTGTAATGTTTTGGTCGCTGGTGGTTAAAATTGTCGAACCTGCACTCATAAATAGTAACGCCTTCGCGATGGCATGGGTGAACAGTAGCAAGAAGGCAATGTCCACGTGACCTAAACCCACGGCAATAAATACTAACCCTAAATATGCGCTGGTAGAATGGCATAAAGCTCGTTTAATATCGATTTGGGCCATAGCTATGAGGGATGCACCAATAGCGGTAACAACCCCCAAAATAATTAAGACATCAGAAGCAATGGGGGATAAGGTAAACACCGGTTGTAACTTAATCAAGACGTAAGCACCAGCAGAGACAACAATGGAGTTACGCATGATACCGGCAGGGTTGGGTCCTTCCATTGCCTCGTCTAACCACAAATTTAAAGGAAACTGGGCGCATTTGCCTGTGGGACCAGCTATCAAAGATAAACCTAGTAATGTGGCAGTTAAGGGGGGAACAGGGTCGGTTAATGCCCAATTTTCTAACTGCGAAAAGGTTAATCCTTCTCCGTAACTCGATAAGGCCACTAAACCCATTAACAAAATGATATCCCCTACCCGTTTGGTTAGAAATGCGTCCCTAGCGGCACTTACCACCAGTGGTTGAGCGTACCAAAATCCTACTAAAAGATAGGTTGATAGGGTTAGAATCTCTAAAAGTCCGTAACTGAGTAATAAGGAGTCGCTGAGGGCAATACCCCCTAAAGCAGCTTCAAATATGCCCATTAAGCCAAAAAACCGCGCTAAAGACCAATCTTTTTCCATGTAGCCTAAAGCGTAGATTTGAGACAGAAGACTAATAACTGTAATTAACTCTAACGCCCCCAGACTAACGGGGGATAACTCTACGGATAAAAATAAATCTAAGTCGGCAACACTGAGCCATTTAAACAGTAATTTTTCCGTTTCCCCTTGCCAAATTAAAATAAACGCAACAGAACCATGAACAAATGATAATAGGGTCATCAAAAGGTTTAAATAAGCGGCTGGTCGTGGCCCTGTCCGTTGAATAATCCCCAAAGACCAGGGCAAAGTTAAGACCGCACCTATTAGACAGTAAACTGGGACAAACCAACTGCTGTGTAATAAAAAATTATTCATACAGTAACCTAGGAAAAATAAAGCAATTTTTTACCGCTTAGAAAAATTTAGCTTAACAATTATCGAATAATAGCAGTTTTCCTTTGCATAGATTATTAAATTTCTAGCTTTGAGGCAGGAGGCAGAGGGCAGGAGGCAGGAGTTAAACTGTAGTTTCCACTCAATTGAAAATTGCTGTAAATCCCCTTATGGTAATATTTTTGTTTTGTTTTATGCTCTATAAAATTAAGATTACTTGGGAATAATTAAAAAATTTAAACTTCTTCGCTTTAAAGATAGAAAGTTGAACATTTGTAAAATTGTCTTGACAAAATAACGTATAAGATTATTATTAAGTCTTAATGTCTTCGTTTGTGTTAATAGGAGAAGAATTCCCCTGTTTAACTGCTATTGTAGCGTTACTATTACTAGCTTGTGTGTTAATTACTATGTTAACAGTCAAAGAAACTAGGCAGATAGGGTGGTATGCTCTAGAAGTAGTGATGACTGATTTGAGTTTGACGGGGTACGTTTTTGTGCAGCATCATAATTTCCATAACTCGGGGTTTCAATTGGTAGAAAAATAGGATGGTTTGCCAACTTTAGAGCTAAGTCAGGTGACATCAGCTAACAACAATTGTAGTCCCTTAGTTCTTTGAGCATAAACCTCGACTACTTTATCGATTTTATAAGAAATAATACTCAAACTTAACAGAAAAAATCGTCACCATCTCTTTACTGGAAACATTGAACCATGCAAATAACCAATCGAATTCATTTTAGGAATCTCAAGGGGGATATTTTTGGCGGGGTAACCGCAGCTGTGATCGCCCTTCCCATGGCCTTAGCTTTCGGGGTTGCTTCCGGTGCCGGTCCTGCCGCCGGTTTATGGGGTGCAGTATTAATCGGTTTTTTTGCGGCCTTATTTGGAGGAACCCCCACCCTTATATCCGAACCCACAGGACCGATGACAGTGGTAATGACGGCCGTTGTGACGCAATTAACCGCTAATAACCCGGAAAACGGACTCTACATGGCTTTTACCGTTGTCATGATCGCAGGGGTCTTTCAAATTCTTTTCGGCTTACTAAAACTAGGTAAATATATTACATTGATGCCCTATACCGTCATTTCTGGCTTTATGTCTGGTATTGGCTTAATTTTAATTATTTTACAATTTGGGCCGTTGTTAGGTACTCCTAACCCCAAAGGGGGAGTGATTGCGGCCCTAAAAAATGCGCCTACTGTGATCGGTTCTCTGGGTACCCATACAGGGGAAGTTATCTTAGGGGTGTTAACGGTGGCAGTGTTGTTTTTAATGCCCTCCAAACTGAAAAAATATGTACCTCCTCAGTTAGTGGCCTTGATTGGATGTACTTTACTATCTATTTTCTTGTTTTCTGGGGCTAATATTAAAACCATTCCTGAATTTAGCACGGGACTACCTTCTTTAATAATGCCAACTTTCACCCTGGAACAACTCAATAGCATGATCATCGATGGTTTGGTATTGGGGATGTTAGGTTGTATCGACGCGTTGCTAACCGCCGTTATTGCCGATAGTTTGACCCAAACTCAGCATAACTCCGATAAAGAGTTGATTGGTCAAGGGGTGGCTAACTTAGCCTCTGGTTTACTGGGTGGTTTACCCGGTGCCGGTGCCACAATGGGAACTGTAGTTAACATCCAAGCAGGGGGACGTACTGCCCTATCTGGTTTATCCCGCGCCTTTATTTTATTGATAGTTGTGGTTTGGGCTGCCCCTTTAACCCAAAATATTCCCTTAGCGGTGTTAGCTGGTATTGCTTTTAAGGTGGGGATCGATATTATCGACTGGAAATTCCTCAGACGGGCCCATGTTCTTTCTTGGAAGGCAGCATCTATCATGTACGGGGTGATGTTACTGACTGTTTTCTACGATTTAATTATTGCGGTAGGGTTAGGGGTATTCGTGGCTAACATTTTAACCATTCAAAAATTAGCTAATATTCAAGCTGATGGGGTTAAAGCGATCGATACCCACGAACACGAAAACATATCTTGTGACATTGCTAAACATCTATTACAGGACGCAAAGGGTAAAATTATCTTGTTAGACTTAAGCGGCCCGATGAGTTTCGGCGCAGCCAAGGCCATTACCCAACGTCAAGCTATTTTAGATAACTACAAGATTTTAGTTATTGACTTAAGTGGCGTTCCTTTGTTGGGTGTGACTGCAACCCTCGCACTAGAAAAAACCATCGATGATTCTTATGATAAGGGTTTGGAAGTGTTCATTGTGGGTGGAGAGGGTAAAGTTCAAGAAAGACTAGAAAAATTCAACATCTTAGATCGGGTTCCTGGCCATCACCAAGTTGGCGATCGCGTAACTGCTTTACAAATGGCCGTCGAACAATTGGATAATTTATCTTTCCAATCTAATGATACCTACTAATTCCATCAGGTGGGCATTGCCCACCCCATAGCCTATAAAATATCTCGTTTTAAATAGGGTTGTAAAACATCAGGAATTTTAACAGTTCCATCTGCTTGTTGATAGTTCTCTAAAATAGCAGCCATTGTTCTCCCAATGGCTAACCCGGAACCGTTCAAAGTATGCACATATTGGGTTCCTTTTTTGCCTTTTTCTTTAAAGCGAATATTTGCCCGTCTTCCTTGAAAATCCCAACAATTAGAACAACTAGAAATCTCTCGATAACTATCAGAAGAAGGTAACCAGACTTCTAAATCGTAACATTTTGTTGCCCCAAAACCTAAGTCTCCTGTACATAATTCTAAGACTCGGTAAGGTAATTTTAATGCTTGTAAAATGGCTTCTGCATCCTTGACTAATTGTTGGTGTTCTGCTTCTGATGTCTCGGGGTGGACTACTTTTACTAATTCAACTTTATTAAATTGATGGAGTCGAATTAGTCCCCTTGTATCTTTACCGTAACTACCAGCTTCTCGACGAAAACAAGGAGTAAATGCACAGTGTTTAATGGGTAACTTTTCTGCTTCTAAAATTTCGTTACTGTATAAATTCGTCACAGGAACTTCCGCAGTGGGTGCCAACCATAAGTCATCATCAGGAACTTTAAAACTTTCTTCTGCAAATTTTGGCAATTGTCCGGTTCCTTGTAAAGCGGCACTATTAATTAAAACTGGAGGAATTACCTCTAAATATCCTGCAGCTATCTGTTGATCTAACATAAAGTTAATCAACGATCTTTCTAAGGCAGCACCAGCACCAACCAAAGTAATGAAGCGACTTTGTGCAATTTTAACTGCTCTTTCTACTTCCAAAATACCTAATCTTTCGGCAATTTCCCAGTGAGGTAATACTTCAATTTTAGGTAAAAATTCGTCTCCCCATTTACGAATTTCTACATTTTCTGTTTCATTTTTTCCTATAGGTGTAGATTCACTGGGAAGGTTTGGTAATTGTAATAATAATGCTTCAATTTCTGCTTTTAATTGTTTTTCTTGTGGTTCGAGTTCACTGAGTTTAGTTTTAACCGTATTGCCTTCTTCTTTTAAGGTTTTAATTTCCTCTCCTTTGGGATCAACTCCGCTTTTAATTTTCTGTCCAATTAACTTACCAATTTCATTACTCCGGGCCTGCAATTCGGTGCGAATAGATTCTAGTTCCCTGGTGGTGCGATCCCGTTCTAAAATAGGAGTTAAATCGTATTCAGCGGAAGCACTACGACGGTTTAATAGTGCTTGTATGGTGTCTGGAGTTTCTCGTATCTGTTTAAGGTCTAGCACGGACAATATTACCTTGTTATATACATTCCCTTTGATCAGAATAGCTGATTATGTCTGCATTGATCTATAAATTTTCACCTAACTTGTTGATTTTGTCTATTAAAAAAAATAAGTTTTACTTATTTTTACAACAATGATAGAGTAGGTCAATTAGAAACTTATCTAAAGTTATTATTATTTATACTACTATGAGTTATGAAATTATTGAACAATTTAATGCTGATCAAATTCAAGACTTACGCGAGCTTTATAAACTTTCCTGGTGGGGTAATGATCGGGAAATCCCAGATATTAAAATTATGTTGGATAACTCCGATATTAATCTGGGAATTTGTGAAAAACAAAGCCAAAAATTAGTCGGATTTACTCGTGTCTTAACTGACTACATCTATCGTGCTACTCTTTGGGATGTTATGGTAGCACCTAACTACCAAAAACAAGGATTAGGCAGTCAATTAATGAACGAAATTTTGCATCATTCCAAATTAAAGAATGTTGAAGTGTTTATCTTAATTTGTTTACCCGATATGATTCCTTATTATGAAAAATTTGGCTTTACCAATCATGATGGAAAATATCAATTTATGACTTGTGATGGTACTGTTAGTTATTAAACATAAGCAAGTTGTCGATTACGGAATAACTGGATAAAGGTATCACTAACGGTATGATCTTTTGTATCAGCAGCATATTGAATTAAGTCTTCTCGTAATTTTTTAGCAACATCAAATGGCATCATGGTTGCTAAGAGAAAATAAACCCCACGAAATCGAGAATCACTGATATGATCTAGTAATCTGTTTTCATTTTCTGGTTCGAGAAAAGTTTGTACAACAAAAAAGTCTTGAATTTTATCATGACGAAAATACCATTCTATTTGGGTCGTATTTTCTTGTGTTACTTGACGACTAATAACCATTTTATAGCGTTCCATACATTGTAATTCTTTTTGCCAATTTTCAGCAGGAATTGTATATTGATCATTAAGTCGCATTTGATAAACTGCTTCAGAGAAATCTTTTAACGGGAATTTTTTAACTGGATATAATTGATCATAATCTTCTGCCATCATCTCATATTGTTCTTGTTGTAACTTTAAAAGATTGGGAGTTTTATTTTCTGCTAACATTTGAGCAACAACGGTTAATTCCATCGGATTAGAAAGCATTCGACGGATAGCAATTTTTTCTTCATCAGAGTTTTGTTGTGCTAAAGTGTTTGTTAAATAATCTCGACAAACTTGTTTATATTCTGTTTCTTGAAGGGGAGTATTTGAAGGTAAAATTGTTGTTCGAGAACATAAAAAGTCTTCAATTTGTTTTTCTTGTAAAGGTTGTAAAATATAACTTTGAGCTGTAGAAGGAGGTGTCCATTCTAAGGGTTGAGTTGCCATAATAATATGGCCTTTAAAGTAACTTTCGACAAAATTAGTAATGTTAGCTCTAGTATCTGGAGTCACTTCGTTTAAACCATCAATACAAATATCAATGGCACCACTATAAATGAGATTCTTTAAAAAATTAGGATCTTCTTTGATATGACCCTGTAGTTTATTTTTAATAGCTTCTAGTACCCCTTGATCGCATTTTTTAGCAGGTAAATAAACCACAGTATGTTGAGACTTTTTTGCTAAATCTCTGAGAAACATTGATTTTCCTAAGCCAGATTCTCCTTCAAGAATTAGTTGGCCTTTGATTTCAGAAATAACCTCTGGTATCGGTTTGCTTTCAATTGTTCCTGCTTTCTGTTTAACATGGGAATTAGGAAAATAGGCATTAGGATCAAAGCTATCTAAATGAGCATCAGCTAATAAAGAATCTTTAAAAGGTGCAAAGAGTCTCGAACGGAAAAAAGGAACCCAAGTTAAGGCAAAATCAACATACCAAAGACCTACCCATTTACGAACTTTAGGATTCCAAAAAAAGATCGCTTGGACGAAAGGATATTTAGGATAACAAAAGATTAAAAGAAGCCATAAACTACCATGAACAAGCCAACCTCTCCCTACTATTTGAAATATAGATCTGTATAAATATGAGCTATTTGCTTGTCCTAAATGGTAGATAGTACCTTCAAGATCTTGTATTTGCTTTTGCTCAAAATTATCTTGATTAGCCCTCAATACTTGAAGAGCAGTTTCAAATTCTTTGAGCAATTTCTTAAAATTTTCCCTAGATATTTTTTGTGGTTCTGTTCTAATTATATTTTCAAGTTTAGAACCAATATTAACTAAGGCTTCAGCCGCTTGATAACGAAAATCACTATCTTTGTTAGAGATTATGGCGGTTAAAGTTACTACTGCCTTAGGTGAACTCCAGGGAACATCACCCAAAGCCAAAACAACCTGGCGTGGGGACACGAATACCTGAAAGCCTTACCAGATGACGAAAAGAGCCAA
>NZ_JARVCN010000299.1:0-3897 GCF_038442745.1 Crocosphaera sp. Alani8 | reverse complement strand
TGGTTTTATGAACATAGTTTGGAACTTTGTCTCGTCAGGTGCAAGATCTGAGTTAAAATAAAGAATGTAGAATTTAACTTCTCCTAAATTCTACTTCCTCACCCCCTAATTCATGAATAATGAGCCAAAAAACTAAACTTTTTGCCATAATAATTACACTCATAGTCCTCATTTTAGTCAAACAGGTTAATCCAGTTTCAGCTAGTGTTGAAAATCGTTTGCGGGGAGAAATTAATCGTCTTCAAGCTAGAGTTAGTCGGTTAGAAAGTGTTGTTACCAATATAAGACAACGTTCTAATAATAACTTTAGTCCTACTCCCTTGGACTCTTCACCCCAAATAGTAGACGGTGAAATTATTGGCAGAAGTGATCCCTTATTTGAGCGTTTATCTACTCTGGTGATAGAATTGAAAGAAAGAGTAGTAGAATTAGAAAATCGCCTGGCTCAAATAGAAAGATAGGTAATTTAAGCGGAATTAACCAAAAATATCGACAATTTATCTTAGCAAACTAACTGAGGATTGTGCTATCCTACGAAGAATAACTAAATTAATAAGAATTTTTAAAATATAAATCACTATAATAATAATGATTTCTTGGAAAGATTTGCTAAAATCATACAGCAATTATAGGAAAATTGCCATCCTCACCATCCTCTTGTCTGGAATATTAGAGATTCTTGATTTGATGGTTCCCTACATCACAGGGCAAATTATCAACGTTTTATCGAATCAACCTATCGATAACCTATTACAAAGTTCAGTTAATTCCCTAGCTAACATCACGAATATTCCCAACAATCGAGTATTTTCTCTAGGGGTTTTATTGGGAATTATTTGTGTAGTTACAGTGATTCGTTCTCCTATTCAACCCTGGTTAACCGATTGGTTTCACTGGGAAATTGCCTTAAAAGTTCGTCGAGAACAGTTGAAAAATACAGTTAGAAAAATACTTACTCTTCCTCTATCTTTTTACGATGAGTATAACCCTGGACGCATTACCAATCGTATTGCGAAAGGAGTAGAAAATCAGTTATGGACTTACCCAGAAATTGCAGGAGAATTAATACCGAAAATAATTAGAGTATTAGGTATTTTTGTGATAATTTTATTAATAGACTGGAAAATATCTTTTATTTTTATTGCTTCTTTTACGATAATATTGTTCTTTAGTATTAGACATTTAACCCAAATAATAAAGCAGGAAGAACTTCTGGATAAACATAGTGAGAATACTCAAAGTTATACTTCTGAACTAATTACCAATATCAAAACAGTAAAAAGTTTTTCTACAGAAAGAAGAGAATTAGAGCGACAAGATAAAAGACTAGATAGAGAATTAAAATACGTACTTTTCCGTATTCACAAAGGGTATGTAAAATTAGTAACTTGGCAAAAAACAGTAATCCAAGCTTCAGTGTTTTTAATCCTTGTTTATAGCTTAATTATTACAGTACAAGGTCATATCTCTTTAGGTCATTTTATTACCTTGATTACTGTTTCTAGTATGGCTTATGCAGAATTAGATCCCATTACCCAATTTGCTGAAATTTTTGCCCGCCGTTATAGTTCCATGTCTCGCTTTCATGAATTTCTACATACTCCATCAGGAAAAGATGCGGCTGTTTTAACCGAAGAATCCCTTAACCATCAACCCTATAAATTTACAGGCAAAATTCACTTTGAAAATTTATCCTTTGCCTACCATGAAAACCGTCCAGTTTTAGAAAACATAGACTTACTAATTCATCCCTATGAAACAGTAGCAATTGTTGGAAAATCTGGTTCAGGAAAATCTACCTTAATTAAACTATTATTGCGCTACTTTCAGCCAACTCAAGGACAAATTTTAATGGATGGTCAGGACATTAAAACCTTAGATATTGCCCAATATAGGCAACGATTAGCAATGGTTCACCAAGAAGTAGAAATTTTTAATGGAACCCTCTTAGATAACTTAACTTACGGCAATAGAACTGTTAGTTTCGCAGCCGTAGAACAAGCTTGTAAAATTGCCAGAGTTGATGAATTTATCGCCCAATTTCCCCAAGGTTACTATACAATTGTGGGAGAAAGAGGAGTGCGTTTATCAGGAGGACAAAGGCAAAGAATCGGTATTGCTAGAGCATTAATTGTTGACCCTGATGTACTGATTTTTGATGAAGCTACCTCTAGTTTAGACTACGAATCAGAAAGATTAATTCAGTTAGCCATGTCATCTATTTTAGGCACAAGAACCACCATAATTATTGCTCACCGTTTAAGCACAGTTCGAGAAGCAGATAAAATTATTGTCTTAGATGATGGAAAAATTGTTGAAGTAGGAAATCATCAACAACTTTTAGAGCATCAAGGAATTTATCATCGTTTACATTCTTTACAAGAAACAGGAGAATTATCTTAATAAGTTTAAAGATTATTCATTTTCCTTAAAATAGTAAACTTTCTTCGCCTATACTCTTAACTTAATCTTAAATTATTCTTATCTTTATGATTAACATGATAAAATGTGAATTAGAAAACTAAAATCTCTAAATTGAGGCGGTTATGTCACAAGTTAAAGACGCTGCAAAAAAACAAGAAAAAAGAGAAGATGGATTATCTAGAAAAGAAAAAATAATGCTGGCTGTACCTATTGTGGTATTGCTTACTGGGATGGCAATGACGTTAATATATCCCATGGGAATTGAGGAAAATGGTGTAAATTTTTTTGGTTATGTTAAATATGCTAGTGTGTCGGTTTTGATTGCAGGAACTTCTTTACTTATTGGTGGATTTATCGGTTTTTTATTTGGAATTCCTCGTACTCTTCAAGACTCAGATAGTAGCGAAAATTCTCAAGTTTCTTATCGTGCTAATACAAACCTAGAACAGATATCAGATTGGCTAACTAAAATATTGGTTGGTGTCGGGTTAACACAGCTTTCATCCATACCATATAACTTAGAAAAGTTATCAATTTTTTTAAATGAAACATTAGGGGGCAATCAAGATAAAAATTCTGGAATCTATGCAGTAATTGTTATCTTGTATTTTTTAATTTGTGGTTTTCCTTTGGGATATCTTTCCACTCGGCTTTTAATTACGACTGCATTTGCTCGTGCTGATAATGCTGCCCTAAACGAGATGGAAAAGCGAATAGACAATAAATTAACCGATACAACGAAAAAAATAGAAAAAACCCTTACAAAAACACAACAACAAGTAGAAAATAATGCTAAAGCAATTGCATTTGTCGATTTCTATCTTGAGTCAAATGATAGAAAAGAAGTGAGTCTTGAAGATATTAGAAAAGTTATTAAAGAAGCATCTTCAAGTATAAAGAAAAAGATATTTGATCAAGCTCAAGAAATAAGGAAAAACAATTGGGATAAAGAGGATGATAAAGAGCAAATTAATAACGTAGTTAATATTCTTGATATTTTACGAAAAGATTAATCAGAAGACACTGACGAGAATATTCCAAAAGATAAACTATGGGCAGAATTAGGATATGCCTATAAAGATAAAGAAAATCCTAATTGGAAAAAGTCAGAAGAATGTCTAAAAAATGCGATCGAACTTCGTGGTGACTGGCGCAAAGGGGGCAATAGAATGTACGACTTTAACAGAGCTGATTCCTTGATTATGTTAGATTTAAACAACGATTTTAATGGAAATAAGCAAAACTCGAACAAAGAAAAAAGAAAAGAAATTATCGATTGTATTGCGATCGCAGTATCCAGAAAAAAATTGCGACGCATTGTTTCTAAGAATGCGTCGTTTCAGAAATGGATTAAATTGAACAGTGTCACTCAACTTGAACTAGATAAGGAACTAGAGCCAGAATTAGATAAAGATAAAGCTGGTTCTAACGGTTTCAGTTGAAGCGTGGTTGTGGTACAATTTACTTCAAAGA
>NZ_JARVCN010000298.1:0-3903 GCF_038442745.1 Crocosphaera sp. Alani8 | reverse complement strand
GGTTTTATGAACATGGTTTGGAACTTTGTCTCGTCAGGTGCAAGATGTGAGTTTAACGAGGGGTGACATTTCGTCTAATATAAATTTTCCTTAACCCCAGAAACGAAAAAAGTTTATACAATAACAGCAATTTACTTTATTTAAGTCAAGACAGAAAAATATGGCAGCACTTACAGTTTGGAAGTTTGACACCCCCAATGGGGCGCAAGAAGCATTAACTAAGTTAGTTCCCTTACAAAAAGAACATCTCATTGAAATCAGAGATGCAGCAACCGTTTCTTGGGCGGAAGGTAAAAAGAAACCGAAAACAAAACAAGCAATCAATTTAGTGGGATTAGGGGCTTTAGACGGAGCTTTTTGGGGATTACTCTTTGGCTTGATCTTTTTCTGCCCAATTTTCGGTATCGCTGTCGGCGCAGGGATGGGAGCTTTAGGGGGTTCTATGAAAGATTATGGCATCAATGATGATTTTATCAAAGATGTAAGAAACAAAGTCACAGAAGGAACCTCAGCCCTGTTTTTGCTAACCCGCGATGTAACCTTGGACAAAGTAGAAGAAGCCCTTGGCGATGTCAAGGCTGAACTCATTCAATCTAATTTATCCAATGAAGAAGAAGCCAAACTAAAAGAGCATTTTAGTCCAGAAGTTTAGTCATTTTAAGTAGTCGGACATAAATAAACAAGACTATTTTAAGATTTGAAGTTAAGATAGTTCTGTTTTGATGATTAACTCGATTTCCATCAAAAATGCCAGTAAAAAAAGAGCCATATTTAGATCAACATCTTAACTATGTAGTTGACCCAAATATTGGCTTTTCCAGTGTCATGAGCAGCAAATAGCAACCAGAACAAGTTATGAAAATTACTACCACATTAGCCACCATAGCCCTTATTGCCACAACATCCTCAGTTTCAGCTGATGTTGTAGTTGATCGAGCCATTAGCGAAACTCAGGTATTAACAGCACAGAAGGCATGGTGTGAGGCACTAATAGATATCAGCACTACTAACAGTATGAAAGGCCAAGCTGCGGCTTCAGAACTTGCTGAAAAAGTAATTGATTCTGCCTATGGTTACCAAATGGGTGTTGTTTTGTTTAAACCCACAGTAACGGTTAATCCAAACACTTTCCGCACTACCAGAGAAGGCGCACTTTCTTATTTCGTCGGTGGGAATCCAGCCTATCCTGATGACAAAGGGTTTGCACTGAATGATTGGACTAAGTGTGAAATTGAAAATAGTGCTATTCTCATCATAGGCAATACTGCAAGCACTATGGGCAAAGTTCACCTTACCGATAAGGATGGTAATGTAACATCAGTGGATAAAAGTTGGCAGTTCGTTAAAGATGATAATGGTCAACTGCGCATCGTTTTGCACCATTCCTCATTAGAATTCACAGGTGAGTGAAGTACCCCAACTAATCGCCAGCAATTAGGATTATTCCCAAGTCTTATGGCTCCTCTCCTTGGCCATCGCCTCTGATAATCATCCAGCCTTTCCATCTCTTTTGGCGATCGCTTCTAAAAAATACACGTATATTATGTTTCTCAAGTAAAGTATCAATTGGAAATGCGATCTAATTCTTAAAGTTAATTTGTTTGATACACTCAGTGAACCACTCCTGTAACCCCGTTATCCTGTGCATGATCTAACCTCTCTAAACTATCCCTCTACTTCTAATGTCTCCAACATTATTGGAACAGTCGTAGCAGTACAAGCTAATTTTTATCAAGTTCGTTTGGATCAACCCCTAAAAGAACATAATGATGCTTCTATTGCCCATTTATTGTGTACTCGACGTACTCGTTTAAAGAAAATTGGGCAAGCTGTGATGGTAGGTGATCGCGTAATCGTTGAAGAGCCGGACTATCAGGACGCTAGAGGAGCGATCGCTCGAGTTCTACCCCGCAAAACCGAGTTATCTCGCCCACCAGTAGCCAATGCAGAGCAAATGCTCCTGGTTTTTGCCCTGGAGGAGCCACCTCTAGAAACTTGGCAATTGAGTCGCTTTTTGGTCAAAGCAGAGTCGACGGAAATCCCTTTTTTATTATGCCTCAATAAAGCTGATTTATTGACCTCTACCCAACAAAAAACATGGCACGATCGCCTAAAAAAATGGGGCTATGACCCTTTACTAATTAGTGTTACCACGTTTCAAGGCTTAGAAGCACTCAAAGACAGTCTCAAAGACAAAATTACTATCCTTGCAGGTCCCTCTGGTGTGGGCAAATCTAGTTTGATTAATACGTTAATTCCTGCGGTTGAGCAACGAGTTAATCGGGTTTCAGGGAAGTTACAAAAAGGTCGTCATACTACTCGTCACGTAGAATTATTTGAGTTACCCAGAGGCGGTTTTTTGGCTGACACCCCTGGTTTTAATCAACCTCATTTAGATTGTTCCCCAACTCAACTAATCCACTATTTTCCCGAAGCAAGACAACAGTTAAAGCAGGGAAATTGTCAGTTTAGTAATTGTTTTCATCGGGGAGAGCCTAATTGTATTATTGATGCAAATTGGGAACGATATGAACATTACCTAACTTTCTTAAAAGAAGCGATCGCCCAACAAGAAGTAAATCAACAAATGGCTGACGAAGAATCAAAAGTTAAAGTAAAAATGAAGGTCTCTGGAAAAGAATATTACGAACCTAAACTAGAAACAAAAAAATATCGCCGAACTTCTCGGCGACAAAAGAATCAAAACTTACAAGATTTATACGACAGTCAAAGTTTGGAAGAATTAGAAGAATTTGAGGATGATTTGAATTTTTGAAATTCTAGACCGATAATTAACAAGCTTTCTCTCAACACCTCTTAACTTCTCACTTGCTCAAGATAAGCTAGAATTTCTTGACTATGAATAGCCGGTCTAACTCCTAAAAATCTTTCTTTCAAAATACCATCAGGATCGATTAAATAGGTGTGACGCAAAGACATTCCTGTTAAAAAAGAACCATAAATTTTACTCACCTTTCCAGTGGTATCTGCTAATAAAGGAAACTTCAAACCTTCCGCATCACAAAACTCTCGATGAGAGTCAACATCATCCACACTTACCCCTAAAATTTGTGTATTTTTGGCCTCATATTTTGGTAAATCTTGTTGAAAACGACGAGCTTCTAAGGTACAACCAGGGGTAAAGTCTTTGGGGTAGAAGTACAATACTACCCACTGTCCCCGATAGTCGGACAAAGAAATTTCACCATCTCCTGTATTGGTGGGTAAGGTAAAATTAGGAGCAGATTCATTTAATGGTAGTTGGGGTCCCCCTAAAGCTAATACAGGAGTCTGAGTCCCTAAAAAAATAACAACCATCGCTAACAACACACTTGAAATTCGGCGACGTACCATAACACTTCCCTACATTTTTAATATTCACTTTACATAAGTTTACAATTAAATCTAAGATTTTGCAGAGACATAATCCGTAAAAACTCAGCTATAGTCAAGATACTGAACCATGAGCAACAATCAAAATGTTACATTATATTGAGAAATGTCTAAAATTTTACACATCTTCTCATAATCTGACCATAGCTATGATACCTTTTATGAATATAAAACAATTTTAAAAACCAGGAGGGTTGTGTTAATGGTGGAAACAGCTAATGTTGTTGATTCTATCTCTCAAGAAACAATGGGGGACTATGTAGCTCAGTTACAACTACATATGACACTACAAGCAAGAAACTTAGTTCCCAATTTAACCTACGATGGTGGTCCCAGACAGCAACTACTCCAGGAAACGCAAGCACGGGTTGAAAAGTTAGCATCACGTCAGGGAATATAATTTTATACAATAGTTATAATATAACCCTACCCTATAGACGGATAGGGTCTTTTAGTATCGTATCTTCTCAAAAAGCCAGGGGTCACTCGCTGCGAAAACTTAGGCCAAAC
>NZ_JARVCN010000297.1:0-3940 GCF_038442745.1 Crocosphaera sp. Alani8 | reverse complement strand
TCTATTAGTAAAGGGTTTTATAAGGGGGTTAAAAAGAGCGGATTTGGTATAATGTACCGGAGGTATTCACGCTTAATGGAATGATAATCGGCTCTAATACTGATCCAGATAATCCAGGTGACTATGGAGACGATAATCATAATGGAGATGGACATAATCATGATCATGGAGATAATCACAACCATGATGAAGACCCATTACCTAATGATGACCCTCAAGATCCTCTCACCGATGAAGGTCAAATTTTCTACAGCGATGGAAGCAACCAACGCATAAACGACTTCGACCTCTCCCAAGACAGAGTAGATATTGGACCCGATTCGATCCACAATCAAATCCCCATTGATACTGTTGATGGTCTGGTGTTCCAAAATATGTTTAACCCCAACCGCTCCCTAACACTGGTTGGGATTAATCTTAAAGACCTCAAAGCAGAAAACTTTACCCCCATCTCCGATGCACACTTGCAACAAGACCTGAGTGCAGCTTTAGCATGGGAAAACGGCACAGGCTATATCAGAGAAAATACCGTTTATGTTCGTTCCCATGAACAAGGATTAGAAGAAATCGTCGAATTTAATCCAGAGACTGACCGCATTAGCTTTTTCTATCTCAGTGTGCGAGGGGATAATCAACTCAACTTTGCGGTAGAACAAACGGCTCTTGGGGTGAGGTTTTATAGTCCGATTACAGGGCAAAGTATAACCCTTAGCGGAATTGAATTCTCGGATTTGAATAGCTCACATTTTGAGTGGAGAGCAAATCAACTAGAAGACAATATCGCAGGTCGCATGGGACTATCGGATAAAATAGCCAACTTTACTATTGTCTCTGACAATGTATTCAGTGGCAAAAGTGTGCCTATGGCAGGGTTAGTGGACAGAGCACCCTATCACATCAACTATCCCGATTACACAGGTGAAATTATAGGCTCTAATCCTCCACCAGATGACCCAGTAGATCCACCAACTGATCCACTAGACCCACCAATTGATCCACCAGATGACCCAGTAGATCCACCAATTGATCCACCAGATGACCCAGTAGATCCACCAACTGATCCCGTAGATGACCCAGGAGACCCGCCAACTGATCCAGTAGTTGATCTACCAGTTGACCCCATAACCTCGGACTACGAAGTAGATTTTGCTATTACTAATAATTGGGGTAGTGGATACCAAGGTGAAGGAAAAATCACTAACAATGATACTAGCCCACTCAATGGCTGGACCATTGAGTTTGAATTTTCTGGCAATATAACTCAAATATGGGATGCAGAAATTGTCAGTCAAAATGGGGACACCTATGTAATTAAGAATGCAGATTATAACGGCACAATAACTGCTGGTCAAGAGATATCTTTTGGTTTCTTAGGAAACGGTTCTACTTCCAATTTACCAGAGGTATTCAAGCTTGATGGAATGGTAATCGGTTCTAATACTGATCTAGATAATCCAGGTGACTATGGAGACGATAATCATAATGGAGATGCACATAATCATGATCATGGAGATAATCATAACCATGATCATGATCCAATTGACCCAGGTGATCCACCAACAGGTGATTTTAATTATGGAGAAGCCCTTCAAAAATCCCTCCTTTTCTATGAAGCACAACGCTCTGGACCACTTCCAGAAGATAACCGCATTGAGTGGCGTGGTGATTCTGCTGTAAATGATGGTGCAGATGTTGGTCTTGATCTGTCTGGTGGCTATTATGACGCAGGAGACCATGTTAAGTTTGGCTTCCCAATGGCATCGTCAATGACAATGTTAAGTTGGGGTGTTGTTGAGTATGGTGATGCTTATGAGCAAAGTGGGCAACTTGATGAAGCTTTGGAGGCTATTAAATGGGGTACTGACTACATTATCAAAGCTCACATCACTGATAATCAAGGAACACTAGAATTCTGGGGACAAGTGGGCGATGGTTTTGTCGATCATTCCTACTGGGGACCGGCAGAAGAAATGACCATGAATCGTCCATCTTTTAAGATCGATCGCCAAAATCCAGGGTCTGAGCTCGCCGGTGAGTCAGCCGCAGCATTAGCTGCCGCTTCAATCATCTTTAGAGAAAGTGATTCTGCTTATGCTGATCTTTTGCTGGATAACGCAACACAACTATTTGATTTTGCTGATCAGTATCGTGGCAAATATTCAGATGCCATTTCCAATGCTAGTTCTTTTTACAACTCTTGGAGTGGCTATATGGATGAGTTGTCATGGAGTGCAGTATGGCTTTACAAAGCAACAGAAGATTCCACCTATCTTGATAAAGCAGAACAGTATTATCAAGGGTTAAATCCCTCCTGGACTCATAATTGGGATGATAAATCCTATGGTGCTGCAACTTTACTTGCTCAAGCTACAGGAAAGTCTGAATATCAACAGGATGCTGAACAATGGCTTGATTATTGGTCTGCTCCAAGCGGCGGTATTCAATACACCCCTGGAGGTCTTGCCTGGTTAGATCAGTGGGGATCACTCAGATATAGTGCCAATACAGCCTTTATTGCAGGAGTTTATAGTGACACAGTCAATGACTATGGCGATCGCTATGCCAACTTCGCTAAGGATCAGATCGATTACATATTAGGGGACAACCCTGATAATTTTAGCTATATGGTTGGATTTGGAGACGATTATGCCCTCAATCCTCATCACCGAAGTGCCCACGGCGGCTACAACATCAATGATCCCAATCCAAACGCTCATATCCTCTATGGTGCATTAGTAGGAGGACCAGCATCACCCAACGACTACGATTACCTAGATGTGCGCTCGGATTATATTCGCAATGAAGTAGCCCTGGACTACAATGCAGGTCTAACAGGTGCTTTAGTTCGTCTCTATGATCAATTTGGAGGAGACCCTTTAACGGATAGTCAGATTAACACTCTACCAGGTCTCTCTGTCTCAGACCCAGAATATGGAAGTCCTCTGATCTAGCTTTTTGTTGACTTCCTCAAAAGAGCCAGATGAATGGGGGAAAATTGTCTTCCCTTCCACTTGAGAATTAACGACATTTCTCTTTGGAGGCTATAAGTACCCCGCTATCATCTTTGATTGTGGGACTCGTTCCTAGTCGTACTCCTCTAGTCTCTAGAGGAGTACGACTAGGGTTGAACCTTGAAAGTTCAATAACTATCTGCTTGATGGAGGTGCAAGTCTTCCCCGTCAAGGCTAGACATGACTCTTTACTGGAGTTTAGACTAAACACTCATACTGTACAGTTTAGTTTAACAATTTAGAAGGCATAAAAATATGATTTAGCCTGTCAGAAAAGCTAAAAATAATGCTAATATGTTGATTGAAAACTGTAAGCGGCCTTTTTCTTGGCTTTTTTTGTCGAGTTACTGTCTCTTTAACAGTATGATGATGATGTATTTTATTCCTTTTTTACCTTTTTTCCTTATTCTAATAGAAACTTAGGCAAAAAATCTGCTTTCACTACTTATGATACACTACCCCCACCCTGTATTAACTAGGAAACCATTTTTCATTTAATAATTCTTCAAAGGTATAAGGACATTTTTCAGGAAAATAAACATTAAATCCTGTTTCTTCTTGTACATAATATAAAGAATCATCATAAATATCATTTAATTCTTCTCTTAAATAATTTTGTAAATTAGTGGTTAAGTATTTCCTTAACTGAGTGCGCAAACTTTGTATTTCTGCACGCCAATGATTCCGATTTCTCTCTTTTTCTGCTTCCCAATATTGCAACAATAATAAATGTCTAATAATTTTTTCTAAAAAGCTACTAACTAGGTTTTTATCTCTTTTTCCTAAGCTTTCTAACTCCTCAATTAAATGATCAATATCTAAGTCATTCAAACGTTTTTCTTTAAGCAATTTTATGGTTTCTTCTAACCATAAATGCAGGGTAAGCTCATCTAAAATGGTATAAAATGTACTTGACTAAGAAAGCAAAA
>NZ_JARVCN010000296.1:0-3945 GCF_038442745.1 Crocosphaera sp. Alani8 | reverse complement strand
ATCTTTGTCCCCTAACTTTCGGCGAGTCCCCCCAGACTTTTTGAGAAGCTTCTATCTGATCAGGTAGCAGATGCCATATTTAGTTTCGATCTCGAGGGTAATTATTTAGGGATCGTCAACGACAGCAATGATGATGGCACTCCCGAAGGTTTAGATAACATTCGTGGTATAGAATTTGTCAACGGTTTGGTCTATGTTTCCAACTCCGGAACAGAAAATGACGCACCAGGGGAAGGGGTTGTAGTTTTTGATCCCGAGGGTAACAATCTTGGCTTTTTTGAGACCGGTGATCCTTTCGACATTCGTGCTTACAATGGCGCACTGCTGATTAATAACATCGATGAAGACAATATTGAACGCTACACCATAGAGGGGATAGACAGTACCTTTATTGACAACTTAGTTGACTCTGATGGAGAAACAGGTATTAACTTTCCTCAGCAAATGACAGTGCGTGAGTCTAACGGTAATTTGTTAGTAGGTGGTTTTACCAACATCCCTGATTTTAACAACGGTGGTTTATATGAATACGATGCACTAGGCAATCAAGTAAACCTATTTAATGCCGACGACGGTTTTGCCGATCGCTTACGAGCAGGTTATGAGTTAGGCAATGGTAATATCATTTGGAGCGGAGGAGATGGAGTAATTGTCACCGATCCAGTCACAGGTGAGGACGAAGATATTTACACCGTTAATACCCTAGACTTTCGCCCAGGTGCGCGCTATATCGAACAGCTAGTCTTACCAAAAGAAGGCACTCTCGATCTAACTGGAGCCGTTTTTCTCGGTGATCAACGGCTAGACAAAATATTCCTCAACCAAGACTTAAACGGCGACGGCGATGCCAACGATCCCCTAGAAGTGTCCGTTTATTTTGATGAAACCAACGCTTCAGGATTAACAGATCCAACCGGCAACGTTTTTACAATTTTCCAATCCGATAGCGGAGCAGTATTCTACGGAGACGGAGACAGCGATAGCGTCTATCTTCTTTTCGATGGGAACCTCGATGGAGATGCCCTCGATCCAGGAGAAGCCGTAGTTTGGTTCACCGATTCTCAATCTACCCCTTTACCCACACCCAACGGTGTTGCCCAAGGTGGTGACGGTGCCATCTATATTGTTAATGCAGGGACTGGCTCTAGTCCAGAAGATAGGGTTTATCGTACCGTGGATCTCAACGGAGATAACGATGCTTTGGACGAGGGAGAATCTTCAGTTTGGCTCGATCTACAAATTCTTAACCCTTCCTCTTCCGCCTTCGATATCGAATTTATTGGAGATGTGGCCTACATCAGCGATCTTGTAGGTGGGGACGACGATCTTATTTATCGAGTAGAAGATTTAGACGGTAACGGAACCATCTCAGCAAACGAGGCCAATATTTTCATTCAAGATGGTAACCCATTTGGGGTTCCCCTAGATTTTGGTATCGCCGTAGATGAGGAAAGCGTATATACCTGGGAATCATTGGATACTGAGGGTCCTCAATCGGTGTATCGTTTACAAGATCAAGACGGTAGTGGCGATATCAATGCCGCCAACGAAGCTATAGAAGTCTGGAACACAGACGCACTGCCCAGTGGGTTTAACTCTTTTAGCGGCTTTTCCATTGCTGTTGGACCCGATAAAGAGTTAGTAGTAACTTCAAACGGAGGAGAATCAGAAAATAATCTTTTCCGTCTGGTGGACAGCAATATGGATGGTGATTATTTTGACGATGGTGAAACTATTATCTATTTAGCCCAGAGTGTTACGGGGACAACCCCAGAAAGGGCCCGGGCAGTAGAATACGCTTTAGGCCGTGGTCCCGAAGTTAGCTTTACCCTTGATCCAGAAGTAGCTATCGAAACCGACGGCACCGTCCTCACCTTCAATTTTACCCTGGATAAAGCACCACCTCCAGAGGGAACCGTCGTTATACTGACGGCGGATGAACAATCTTCTATTAACCGTATCGATCTCTCCGATGTCAGCTTAAACGGTATTGATCTACCCCGTGATATTTCTCCTGATCTAGATTTCGATGAACTAGCTCTTAATATTACCGAGCAATTCGCCTCCTTTTCCGCTCCCCTCCTCAATACTCCCGAAGATACAGATCTCAATGGGGACGGCGTTATTGAAGACTTTGGAGACGTGGCCGAACAAGTTACCTGGGGCATTAGGGCGATCGCTCCCGAAGATGTGCCTGAAGGGTTCGGGACTCCCGGAGTCATTAGTAAATCTAGTCTCGAGTCCATTCTTATCGCCGATAATGCAGAGCAACTACAACCCCCTCCTTTTGTTCCCGATTTTGGCACCATCGATGGGGAAACTATTGAAGTAGAAGGAAGTAATGCACTTGTTTTCGCTGGTGGGGGTAACGATTTTGTAGATAGTTCCCTCAGCGACGGTGAGAACCGTATCTATTTACAAAGTGGAGAAGATATTGCCATTCTTGGACAAGGCGATCGCATTCTTGGGGGAGTTGATGATGACCAATTCTTTGTTACTTCTGGTGGGGATAATACCATTACAGGGGGTCAGGGTTCAGACCAATTCTGGATTGCTACTGGGGATTTAATTGTTAATGTCTTTGAAATAGAAGCCAACGACGCTTATTACACTTTTCGGGATCAAGTGAGCGATAATAGCGATGCTCGTCTCCTCTCCGACAAAGCTACCGCAATTGGTTTTCCAGAATCTTTCCAAAGTGTTAGCTTCCTCAATTTTGAGGGACTACCGGTATCAATGGTTGAATCTGGTTTAATTTCAGCCGAACTAAAACTAGAATATAACCCCGCTCTAGCAGAGACTCTAATTCCGGCAACAGAAGATAGACCGGTTTCTGTCAGTACCTACGGACTAGTAGAAGGCAGTGTGTTTAATCCTGTTAATGGCAACCTGGAGGACATTAACTACGGAGTTGATGGCTCTGAGGCTATCTCTGAGGTTTCTGTAGGGGATGAGGGTATTTACCACTGGGATGTAACCGCTTTAGTTGCAGATGAACTAACGAACCCCTCTGATGATGACCTTTCTGTGGTTCTCAGTGGAGTTTTTGGTAACGTTGATATCGATGAGCGCAACAGTTACGCAGCTTTCTATCCGGTGGGTGCAACGGAAGGTTTAGCACCAACGTTGATAATTGAAACCGAGGGAATTAATACCATTACTGACTTTACCATCGGGGAAGATGTGATCGGTATTGCCGGACTTGGTATCGGTTTTGATGGTGTTGAGTTAACCCAACTGGGAGATGACGCACTGATTGGAGTTGGTGGAAATGATTTTGCACTACTTCTCAATATCGACATCAATGACTTGAGTGATGCTGATTTTGCTTTCGGTTAATTTATTAGTGAACAGTAAACAGTGATAACTGTTCACTGTTTGCTGCTCCCTCTAAGACAAATAGTAGGATCATCACAGAAAAAACCATCAACACCAATATTAATTAATTGTTCAATTTCTTCTGCCATTGTTTGTACTGTGTCATCCTTTTTTAAAGTTAAAAAATATTTTTCTGGGCGCAATGTATAGCAATGGACTAATAACCCTGCTCGATGGGCATTGTCTACAAAAGAGGTTACTTTTCCTGTTAATTTTGTTCGTATTTTACTATTTTCACCCATTGGATTAATAGAAATACGAGGTAGAATATTATTCTTCCAAACACCAATGCCAGTAGCGTAAGTATTGCTTATATATTGTAGATTTTCCAGATCATTTAAGTGACCATAGCCTATGGAACTATTTAATGAACCTCTTTGGAAACTATTCACTAAATTGCCGTAAATCATCGCCATATTTTCATTATTTTGCAAGTTATAGATAATATCATAAGGACATTGGAAACTATTATTAGTTGGTAAAACTGTAGAACCATAGAGTTGAATCAAAGGAATCGAAGCTTCTCAAAAAGTCTGGGGGGACTCGCCGAAAGTTAGGGGACAAAGA
>NZ_JARVCN010000295.1:0-3958 GCF_038442745.1 Crocosphaera sp. Alani8 | reverse complement strand
CGGATGGCGAAGCGTCTTCGCCATCGTGAGATGTCCGTGACCCGCCTATCATCCCTACGCTGTAAAGAAGTTCAGCGTAGGGATGATAGGCGGTGAGCTAAATCAAGTGGCGAATTTACCCCTTGATATTAGAACGTGGACTTGCGAACATTGTCAAACTACCCATGAACGTGACATAAATGCATCAATAAATATTAGAAATGAAGCCTTACGGATACTCTCGTTAGGAACTAGCGAGACTTCCAATGGAGGGAGTGTAAGACGGCTAGGGGGTAAGATTTCTTGCCTCTTAGACGCAACTCCCGATGAGATTGGAAGCCCCAACTATATTGCTTGCAATTAGTTGGGGTAGTTCACACAACCTCAGTAACACTGATAATCTTGCCGCCGGTTTTGTGGATGTTTTGAATTTTTGTTGAAAGTTGACCATAACCTACTTCATAAGTTTGATTACTGCGCTTGGCCACTGGAGTAATTCCTGCTTTCGTCACAGCAATACGAAATCGTTTATTCGTGGAACCAGAGATCCCTCCAGTTGAGGCTGCTACCTTGATTTTTTGAGCTAGGTTAGAAGCAATACTAGCAATTAATTGAGCTTGATTGCTGTTGACATCGCTAGTGGCAAATCCACCCACTAGAGAAACTGTCCTGTTAAAGACATTAGTAGTCATTCCAGTTTTTGTCTTGAGACAGTAGGGATAGGGGACAATATTTTCTCCAAATTGCAGAATATAATCGTCACTATCAAGATAAGAATCGATTTCTGCTGCGTAGCCTTGCTCGTTGTAAATTTGGACGTGCTGGGCAATTTCTGCTTGGTCTAAAGGTGCGCGACCTAACAAATGTTTATAGTTTAATTCGATAAACCGATAAGTGGGATTTGCCTCAAAAAACAGAGATTTATAAAGCTCAGATTGGGCTACCATTCTCACAAATTCTCGAACAGTAATATCTCCATTTCGGAGCATCGATTCGGCACTGTCTAGACGTTGGGATTCTAACAAATGAGCATTTCCTAATAGCTGTTTGTAAACAGACCGAATAACAATTTGCAAATCGTCTTCCGTCGCATTAGGACGCAATTCCACTGGATCATTGGTGAAGGTTTCTGTTAAGCTTGCCATGATATTTTTCCTAATTTGTGTTTAAACATTTTGGCAAATCCCTTTGGGATCTGCCGTCAGGGGTCAGAATTAACTCCATTCGCTTGAGCTAAAATGATTAAGCAACTTCAGTAATGCTGACAATCTTGCCACCAGCACGATGAATTCGTTGAATTTGGGGACTCATACGGTCTCCAGGAACGATATACTCGGTGGTACTAATGCGACGAGGAGCATCAAACTTGGCCCCTTTAACCAATATTTTAAAGGTCTTGACCGTAGCATCTTTGGAGATTCCTAAACGTCCTCCCTTACTGGGTAGAACAATTTTTCCCCCACTATTGCCGGCCACTTCATCGACTAAACGAGACCCTTTAAAAGCACTATCGACTCCAGCATAGCCTTGATAAAGGGATAAAGTGCGGTTGTAACCCACTTGCTTGGAACCCACTTGGCTTTGCGCCCCTTGATAGTAAGGGACGATATTATCGCCGAATTTCTGCTGATACTCATCGCTATCAAGGTAAGAGTCGATTTCCGCCTCATACCCAGACTCAATACAAAGGCGAATATGGTTGGACAGTTCTGCTTGATCTTGGGGGGCCCGTCCCAATAAGTGCTTGAAGTTTACTTCAACAAAGCGATAGGGGGCGCAGGACTCAAAATAGCGACGGCGGTAAAATTCAGATTTTGCTACCTCCCGCACAAATTCTCGGACGGTTAGTTCCCCATTACATAGGCGAGATTCGGCGCTGAGTTGGCGTTCGCTATCCATAATGTGGGGATTGCCTAATACTTGCTTGTACACTCCCCGAATAACAATGGCTACCTCGTCAGGATTTAAAGAAGGAAAAAGTTCTAAGGGGCTATCTAAAATCACACTCATGGGAGTTCTCCTAGTTTTTTATTGGTTGGTTTTTGCTTTGAAGATAAAAAAATTGGAGTTTAAACTCAATTTTTTTATCTTCACTTATGCTCCATTTATGCGGACTAAACTAGCATTTACTGACATCTTGCACCAGTACATAAAAACTTGAATTAGTAAGCAATCAGCAGTTCCTCACTCCGTTCCGGCGCTATCGCACAACGTTCGGCTTTCATCTCTTAGCTGAAAGGGTTAAGCATTGCTTGAATCTCACTCACAGCATAAATAAGATAGAGATTGAGATGTTTCAACTGATGGCTGATAGCTGATAGCTGAACGCTTACAAACTAGCCAGTTTTATCGAAGGTGCAAGATGTGAGTTTATCTAGTCTTGAAGTAGATTAAACTGCAGTAATACTCGAAATGACACCACCTTGTTGGTGGATGCGTCGGTATTCTTGGGAGAGTTTATTAAAAGGGACTAAATAAACTTTGTTGCTCCTACGGAATTTGGAAACACGATTAACTTTACCGGGAGAGCGATAACCAGTCACTTCGATGCGGTAAACTTTTCCTTCGTCGCTGGCTCCCACACCTTGACGGCTACGAGCTCCTCTGGGGGTATCTTGGAAAGACCAACCTTCTCCAGCAACGCCACCAGAAGGAGGAATCACTGCTAGAGGGGTATCTTGGATAACATATTTGTTGAGAAGCGGTTCTTTTCCTGATAGACTTCCTTTAAGGTCACTACTAGAGGCTCCCCGCAACATAGCAAACATATGGGTGAAGCCCACCATCGTCTGTCCCGGTTGAGTTTTATAGCCTCGGTAGTAGGGGACAAAATATTCCCCATAGGCGTTCTGATATTCGTCGCTATCGAGGTAAGAATCGATTTCTGCTTCAAATCCTTGGGTATCTAAGATGGTGCTATGAACCCTCATCTCTTCCAACCCATCGGGGGTGCGGCCGAGAAAATGCTTAAAATTAAGTTCAATAAATCGATAGCGAGGGCAAGTTTCAAAAAAGCGAGTGCGGTAAAGATCAGATTTAGCCAGAGAACGCACAAACTCTCGGACACTCAATTCCCCCCGTTTAAATTGGGATTCAGGAATACTAGCCCGTTCACTCTCCATCACATAGGCATTGCCTAAAATTTGACGGTAGATGGCGCGGATAACAGTCTCCACTTCTTCTTGTGAACGCCCTGGTATCAGCTCCAATGGCGGTGTCTCTTCAAACAAACTGACTCCTAATTGAGAGGCAGGTCCAAAAACCATTGATTAATTCTCCTCTTGTTCATATAGTTGATTTAGGTCTAGTTATATAACTTTTTCTGTGTTTTTTTTCTAAATAAATGTTAAGACTCATCAAATCTTGTAGTATGGGATTAATTAATGAGAAGGCTTCAAGATAAAATAATTATCGGTATTTACAGGAGATAACAGATATGAACTCCACTCCAGACTCTACACCCGTCGGTTCCTCCCAAACTCAAGAGAATGGGCAACAAGTAACTGCAGAAGATCTCACAGAAGTCATTGAACAATTTGAACAATATCGGGAAAGACTCCTCTCTGAAACCATGACAACGGCTCAACGAGCCAAACTGCCGAAGAAAACAGCTATGGCTCAAATAGAGCCTGAACTAGCCAAAATTGACGCAACACTCTTAAGTCTCCGCCAGCAACATGCTCAACTCTAACAAATAGATATTGTCACGTTCTCCCACCGTTATACCGCTTATGCGGTATAACGGTGGCTTCTATGGGACTTTAGCAAAAATCTGGACGCAAACTTGCTCTAGTATAAATGAGATAAGTGTTTGAAGTTGATAGTGATTAGCAACTTTCCATGAGAGAAACTATTTCAACGGCCATGCCTCCTTGTTTTGACAGATGGTGCAAGAGGTTTGACCGAGAAAAACGGAGAGCTTATCCCCTTAATTATATTAATGGGGATAAGCTCGACAGGGAATTTATTCCCGTCTATA
>NZ_JARVCN010000294.1:1724-4000 GCF_038442745.1 Crocosphaera sp. Alani8 | reverse complement strand
GAACTGCATCTTTGGCGGTTCTAGTTTGTGATGCCAAAAAATATCTCTGCAATAATTCTCTACAATAATCATGAACAATTACATAACTGAAAACCACCGAAATGAATGGGTACATGGTTCTGGTGTGGCTCCAGAAATAGTGGAATTAAATGTTTTATCCCTGTCTCGAAGCACACCCCACCAATACCTTTTGTACAGTGACAAATTACCGAGACGGAACGATGGACGGTTATCCAACGGATACTTGCGTCGTTGCGAACATTGGGAGTTGGGAGGTTGGTATTGCAATGGGGTTAACTTACTGAGTGGGGATGAATCTCTATGGGGGTGTTTCAAACCCGATAACCCGAGGAAGGTCAGTCAAAATGGCTTTGCTCCTGATGGTTCAGGCAATAAACCTAAGACGATAAAATATGAACACCCCCCCAAAGTTCCTACCGAAGTATTTGCCTTAAGAGTGCCAAGGGAGATAGCAGAGTCCATCGCAGATCGCTACAATGTCCCATTCCCCCGAGAAATATCAGAAATCGAATTTTGGCAATGGATCATAGACCACCCTGAAATACCGATTCTTATTACAGAAGGGGCAAAAAAAGCAGGGGCGTTATTATCTTGCGGATATTGTGCCATCGCCTTTCCTGGAATCTACAATGGATATCGCCAACCGAAAGATGAAGCGGGTAATAAATTAGGGAAACCTCACCTTATCCCTCAACTGGAAGTATTAGCCCAACAGGGAAGACAATTCTATTTTGCTTTTGATGAAGATACTAAAATTAAAACTATCATCAATGTCAATAAAGCCATTGAAAAGACGGCGAAACTCCTAGAACAAGAGGGCTGTACCTGTCATGTCATTGAGTGGTCTTCGCAACAGAAAGGGGTTGATGACCTCATTGTTGCTCAAGGAGTAGAAGCCTTTGATGAAGCATACGAAAAAGCCAAATCTATTCCTTTGTGGAAAGTCAGCCGATTAAAACAGCTAACTTATGAAGTGGCAGTAGAAATAGATCCTCACCTGCGTTACTTGCCTAAACTAGAAATCCCCCAAGGAATCAAGCTCATTGGAGTCAAAGCCAGGAAGGGACGGGGGAAAACTCACAGCATCGAGGATATAGTGGCACAAGCTATCCATGATGGCAGAAAAGTTTTGGTCTTATCTCATCGACGGCAACTGGTGGCTAGTTTATGCGCTCGCTTTGGGCTAGACAATATTAATGGTTATCGTCACAGTGAAACTGGTGGTAAATTGGGGTATGGCTTATGCACCGATTCCCTGCGTTATCAATCACAGGCCAAGTTTAAGCCCTGTGATTGGGCCGATGCACTGGTGATTATTGATGAGGTTGAGCAGGTGCTTTGGCACACCCTCGCCGCCAATACCGAAGTCAGGAACCATCGGGTAGAGATTTTGAGAAACTTACAAGAGGTCATTGAGGTGGTTCTCAGTTCCGAACTAGGTCAAGTGTTAGTTGCTGATGCTGATCTAAGTGATGTTAGTCTAGATTATCTTCGTTCTCTGGTAGATAATCCCCCCGAACCCTACATCATTCATCAAGCCTATAATCCCACCACTATCACCCCATCAGAAAAATGGCAGATTTTTCACTATGACCACCCCAACCCAAAGCGTTTAATTGCAGACTTGCTTGAACATATACGACGTGGAGGAAAGCCCTTCATCTGTCTATCAGCACAGAGAATGAAAAGTCTTTTTGGCACTACTAATCTTGAGACCCTTTTACTCCAATATTTCCCCTTCCTGAAAATATTGAAGATTGACAGTCAATCTATCACTAATCCAGAACATCCTGCCTATGGCTGCATTGAACAACTCAATCAAGTCTTATCCAACTATGATGTTGTCTTGTCCTCTCCTTCCATTGAAACTGGTGTTAGCGTTGATTTAAAAGGTCACTTTACCTCCGTTTGGGGCATTGCTGGTGGTGTCAGTTCTGATAACTCCGTTTGTCAAGCATTATCCCGAGTACGGGAGAATATACCCCGTTATTTATGGGTCGCTAAAACTGGTTGCAACCGAGTCGGTAATGGCACCACTAATGTTAAAGAACTCGTTACTCTTCAGAAAAAGGAGACAATGGCTCACATCAAACTCCTCTTGGCCTCAGAGGATTATGAAATCTGCGGTATCAACACCGAATTTCAAAACCGGTCATTATGGTGTTGGGCCCGAATGGCTATCCGAATCAACTTGGGGATGATTGCTTACCGCCAAACCGTTCTAGCTTCCTTGAGAGCCGAAGGTCATTCGGTTC
>NZ_JARVCN010000294.1:0-1624 GCF_038442745.1 Crocosphaera sp. Alani8 | reverse complement strand
TGGTGACTGATAAATTAGTGACCGCCCTACTGTGGATCTCCCTTGCTGTGTCACCCACTTTAGAAACTTTACCCCCCAGTGAGTTTGTGGGGCAAAAGAATGAAGAGGTTAAACATCTTGGAACTCATCTCAAGCAACTTTCCCTGGATAACTGTCAGGTTTACCATCGCCAAGTTAGTCAAGCTGAACGATTAAGCCCCCACGACTATGAACAACTCAAGCGTCGACAAAACCCTACCACTGAACAACGACTCCAGTTACACAAGACGGCAATTTGTCAAAAATATCATGTTAATCATGTCTCCCCTGAACTGGTCGAACTGGATGAGCAACGAGCGTACGCTCGTCTAAAACTTCATTACTATGGCACTGTCGGACGAGCTTACATGACCCACAAGGAACGGAAACGGTTAGAGAAAATGTTGCAGTTGGGACAGGGTTGTTTATTCTCCCCTGACTTTAACCGAAATAGTATTTCTGCTAAGATTTGGCTTTACGAGTTTCTTGAATTTTTCCCCTTATTACATAAAAACCAGGTCAGTAAAGATGACCCCGATTTACAGCGATTAGCCACCATCTCAAAAGAAATAGCCGGCGATATCAAGTCTATCCTTCACGTAACTATTAACTCCGACGACAGCCCTGTAGTTGTTTATCGCAAGTTGCGCCAACCTTTGGGACTTCCCAAGTTGGTTAAGTTGGGCCGGTTCGGACCTCGGGGCGCACGTCATTATACTTATGCTAATCCTGACCTCACTGAACGATATGAATTATTTGACCGGTGGTTGGCCTCCGAAGACCCCTTACCCACAGAACCAACTCCTGTTCAATGGGCTATGAATACCCTCCATCGACTCGAATTCCCTGCTCGCAGTTTTGACGATAGCTCCAAAGCCGCTGATTTTCTCTCCGATATTGACCCTAAACTCACGAATATTATTGAAGACATACAAAAAGTTTGTTCTGATTTTGTTAGTCGATTTATTAAAGCTGTCCAAGTGAACATCGTAAAAGTCTAATCTAGCTTTTCTGTCTTTCTATATTAGATTCACTAGACACCAACTGTTACCAATTATACCAAATACTTCTATTAAGAAAACTGGTGACGTTTTTGATGGATTTTTGTGTCTTTTAGCTAAGGAGTTAAGAATCTAGACTCATATTTTAATCATGGGTTCGTTTGATTAATTTTTCCACATTTTCTAATTTGGTTTCCAAAATTTTCAAATAATCAATGGTGTCGATTGAAGCGTTTTCTAAATATTTGATTAGGGTTAAAAAATCTCTATTTTTGTAAAACCAAGACTCGGACACTCCAGACAGACTAACTATTATCTGAAGAGAAATTGTTTTATTTTCTTCTATTAATCGGATAATAGTTTTGATAACTTTGTCTATTGTTTTATTTCTTCTATCTTCTGCTATTTTTTGGCAGTGTATTTCTCTAGTGACCATAAATTTTATCCACGTTACTTAACATTGATTTAATTATCTTGCTAGATACCTTAACACAGTCATCTTATGTTTTCCAAAAATATTCTCAAACATTTAGATTCAAAAAATCCCGTCAAAAAAAATGTCTTTTTGATAAATTAAGTAAAAATATTTGACAATAGAAAAATTA
>NZ_JARVCN010000293.1:0-4014 GCF_038442745.1 Crocosphaera sp. Alani8 | reverse complement strand
CATCCCGACACTGACCTTCGGTACAGTGCGGGGCTTCTCGCAGGGAAGCTAAAAAAATCTCTTGTTAAACAACAAGAGATTTATCGCATTTCTCGGACTCATCAGATGAAACCCAACCCCTGACTTCTGCATCCTGCAGAAAGATCTTTGTTATTCAAATTTAACCGGCCCAACTGACCCAATGAGGGGAGGTTATTGACAACGGTTCCTCCAATTCCCATCGCTGGCTGCCCTCTAAAGAGATGTCTTGAGTGTCAGCAACACTCAAATCGGTGTTAACGATGGTGGCATCGCAAAGGTTAGCATTAGTCAAATCTGCCCCACCTAAATTAACCTCTTGGAGTTTGGCTTTGCTGAGATTGGCGTTGTGTAAATTTGCACAACGTAAATCAGCGTTACTTAAGTCCACCCCGGTTAAATCTGCACCACTTAAATCTGCACCAATGAGGTTGATTTCTGTGAGATTAGCTCCCACTAAATGAGCCGAGGTTAAATCCACATTGGTTAAATTGGCTTGGACTAGACAAGCACCGCTTAAATCTGTCTGTTTTAGGTTAGCTCCGCTCAAGTCTGCACGAGTGAGATTAATTCTTTGTAAACTTAGTCCCTCTAAATCAGCTTTGTGTAAGTTTACACCTTGGAAATTTCGTTGATTTTTGAGATAGTTAGCAAATAGTTGTCTTTCTTTCATAGCTATTTTCCCCCATTAATATGGTGGCCTCTCTTTCGCTTAATTGTTATCTATGACTGTCGCTTAAGTGGTTATTAATAATGATTCAAATTGAAGCGAAATATCAGCATTTAATGATTTAATCTTAAAATATTTTTAACAAGTTCACAGGGGTTAATGACCATAAATCAATAAGTCTTCACAAAAATTGATATTGCTTTATAATCTCTCTGTTAATTACGAATGCAAGAAAATTTTTCCCCTCACAGCATTTTTATGACTTGCTTCAAGTGAAAAAAGTTTAGACAGCGGAAAAATAAATCTTAGATTTAATGGGGTCAGGAATCATCGTTTTATCTCCTTCTTGCCAGTCTGCAGGACAAACCTCTTCGGGGTTGTTTTGGACGTGCTGTATTGCTTTAAGGGTACGGAGAGTTTCGGTAACACTGCGACCGAAAGAAAGATTATTAATTGTACAGTGTTGTATTATTCCTTCTCGATCAATAATGAATAAACCCCTTAAAGCTACCCCAGATTCTGGGTCTAGTACATTATAAGCAGTGCTAATTTCTTTTTTTAAGTCAGAGACCAAAGGATAGTTGATATCTCCTACCCCACCCTCGGTACGGGGACTTTGAATCCAAGCTAGATGAGAAAATTCGCTATCTACGGAAACTGCCAATATTTCTGTGTTAATCTTAGCAAACTCTTCGTAGCGATCGCTAAAGGCTATGACTTCGGTTGGACAAACAAAGGTAAAATCCAGAGGATAAAAAAAGAGGACAACATACTTGCCACGATAGCTAGAAAGCTTTTTTGTCTGAAATTCCTGATCAATAACAGCCGTTGCCTTAAAATCGGGAGCAACTTGCCCAACTCTCAAGCATCCTTCGATGGTCATCTTTTAGGCTCCAAAAATCAAATAAATGTGAAGATCGCAAGGATTAATATCCTGCTACAAATCTATCACAATTGTCAATGTGTTGTAATATCCCCAAGTTATCATATTATCATTTTACTTTTATCTAATTACAATAGTTTGTTATTTGTTGTTAACTATTTTTCTGTTCATTTTTGGTTCTTTTTCTGATTTTTCCTGGTTCAAGGGGAATATGGTTTGCTTTTTATTACTTTCAAAGGACTAATATTCAACTCCTCTATAGCGGCGTTTTTTACCTAGCTTTAAATCCTTCTGTTGTGCTGCCACTGTAGGAGATTGAGTTTTAATTTCTACACCTCTATACTTGTTGACTGTTTTCGGTTGCTCGGAACTAATAGACTCAACTACTGGTTGTAGCTCTTTGTCAACTAAAGTAAGGTTATTACTTTTCAGTAACCTCAGAATAGTTCCCCAATTTTCTTGAGAATGATTTTTTAACCATTTTTCTGCAATTTTTATTCCTTCTGATGGTTCAATATTAAAACGCATCAGCAAGATAGTTAAAACGCTGTTTTGGTGAGTGTTTTGCATCTGAGTGGTTCCCTGTGGTGTTTTCATGTCCATCTGTTCGTTAGTATTCCCATCGAGACACCGAAAATGAAACCAGCAGAGAAACTTTTTAGTTGCGATCGCTCGTATTTGTTTATCAGTTATCAGTTCACTGTTTATCTGGTTGGACGATCAACACCGAACAAGGAGCGTGATGTAACACATAATTACTAACACTGCCTAAGAAAAATTCTTGGAGTCCAGAAAGTCCCCTATGACCCATAACAATAACATCGGCGTTCCATTCATTGGCTATTTTACAAATTTTTGAGCCAGGACTACCATAAATTTGTTGAAATTCTGCTCTAATATCGGTGTTGATAGCTTTTCTTTGGTACGATTCTAACATTTGTACTCCAGATTTTTCAAAAGCTTCCCATTGTTCTTTCCAGGTTGTTAAAGTTAGATCGTTACCGGCGGCAGGATACATTTCCTTGAGATCGGAAGGAATTGGTAGGGGACTATTTTCTTCTTCTCCTGAGAGAATATGTAACAATAATAGGCTTGAATTTTTCTCTTGTTTGGCTAAGGATAAACCGTGATTAAAAACGATTTCTCTCATGTCTGACATATCTAAAGCGATTAAAATTTTTTGATACATTATTAATTTTGAAGATAAATAAATTTATTAGGTGATTTTCTCATGGTTTAGGAGACTTAAAATAATTAAGTCTCTAAAGTCTTAGTATTTCCGTAGTTCGGTAAGGGGAACCTGAACGGGCTATGGTGAGTCCAAGAATCCCTCACTGAAAGTGAAGGGAGCGTCAAGCCATTACCATACCACCGTCAACATTAAAAACTTGCCCTGTGATATAGGCAGCGGCTGAATCTGTGGCTAAAAATCTCACCATTCCTGCTACCTCTTCAGCAGTTCCTAAACGTCCCAAAGGGATAAACTTTAGAAGCTCGTCTGTTTTCACCTTTTCTGTCATGTCGGTGACGATAAAACCGGGGGCCACTGCGTTGACTGTAACACCTCGACTAGCCATTTCTTTGGCTACTGCTTTGGTTAAACCAATAACTCCTGCTTTGGCTGCGCTGTAGTTTGCCTGGCCGGGGTTCCCCATTTCCCCTACCACGGAGGAAATATTGATAATACGCCCACTTTTTTGTTTTAACATGGTTTTGGTGACGGCTTTGGTGCAGAGAAAAACGCCGGTAAGGTTCAGATCGATCACTGCTTGCCAGTCTTGGGTTTTCATCCGCATTAGGAGGGTATCACGGGTGATACCTGCGTTGTTGACTAAAATATCGATGCGCCCAAACTTATCTAGGGTAGTTTTGATGAGGTTGTCTACCTGCTCGCTGTTTGAGACATCTCCTTGAACTGCGATCGCTTCTCCTGAGCCTTCTGTAATCGATTTAACGACTTCTTCGGCTGCATCGCTAGAACTGGCGTAGTTGACCACTACTTTTAAACCCAGGGTTCCCAAGGCTAGGGCGATCGCTCTACCGATACCCCGTGATGCTCCGGTAACGAGGGCAACTTGTTCGTTGAGGGGTGGGGCGACAGTTGACATAATATTTCCCTTTTCTCGATTGCTTGACAATTATATTATGTTTTGAGATGTGAATATCTAATAATTTGAATCTTGTTGATCTGGAGTAATGTTTTTCAGGACATATTATGTTTGGTATTGCATCTATTACTTCTTTATCTCTGGTTCTAACGGTTTTAGTTGAAATATTTATGTAGTGTTACGGTAGCCGTTCATGGAGCCAGCAATGAGCAGATTTTCTAGCCAGTTGTAGGAGTAGTAAAATGAATTGATGTTCTCAAAGGGAGAATCCCGCGCACCACGAAGCGGATCTCTGATACTGTTGGCGAAAGTAATCTAAACGTATTTCAACATGA
>NZ_JARVCN010000292.1:0-30218 GCF_038442745.1 Crocosphaera sp. Alani8 | reverse complement strand
TTTGGCCTAAGTTTTCGCAGCGAGTGACCCCTGGCTTTTTGAGAAGATACAAAATCTCAAATTTTAAAACCTTCTACTGTTACTATTGCTTTACCAAATAATCAAGATAATATTACCTTAAAAACCAGTATTGAGCTTAATGCGATCACGAAAATTCAACCCCAGGCGATCGTTGTTAATCCCTCACCTCCTCCTCCAGTAGAAAAGGAAGAGGAAAAGTTAAATTATGACAAAAAAATTATTAATGAAGCCTTAGAGTGTTCCCGCAATTTAATTATTAATAAGATTAAGGAATTTGTGCAAAGTAAACAGAATATTACAGGATCTTATGAACCTTTATATGAGTTACTAACGGATTATCCTTTTCGTATTGGTAAAATGCTTAGACCTACCATTTGTCTGAGTATGACTAGATCTGTTGGGGGAATAGGACACTGGGCTTTAACTACTGCGGCTGCTTTAGAATTATATCATAATGCTTTTTTAATTCATGACGATATTGAGGACGGTTCTGAGTCCAGAAGGGGAAAAGATACTTTACACCGAATGGTTGGTATTCCTCGAGCTATTAATGTAGGAAATGGCACACAAGTTTTGGCGGTGGGATTATTATTAGAAAATCTCTCTTTAGTAGGGGTAACAAAAACTATGAATATACTCCATGAGATCGAATTTATGGCGCAACAGTCTGTAGAAGGACAGGCAATGGAATTAGACTGGGTTGCTGAGAATACAGATAATCTAGGGGATCAGGATTACTTTAAAATGTGCGTAAAAAAGACTTGTTGGTACACTTTTATGACCCCTTGTCGTTTAGGGTTAATGATTGGTTATCCAGAGGAAAAATCGGAGAGTTTAAGGGAACCTTTGGCACAAATTACTCGCTTTGGAATGTTGTTGGGGATTGCTTTTCAAATTCAAGATGATTTACTTAATTTACAGGGAACTTTAGAGGATTATGGCAAAGAAATTGCTGGAGATTTGTACGAAGGAAAGCGTACACTAATGCTCAATCATGTTGTTAAAAAAAGTAATCAATCGGATAAGATTTTAGAAATTTTATCTCTAGACAGAGAAAAGAAAACACAAAAACAAATTGCCTTTATTTTGGATGAAATGCTTAAATATGACAGTATAGAACACGGTTGGACGGTAGCTAAAACAGTTGCTAAACAAGCAGCCAATATTTTTTATTCATTGGAATTTATCCAACCAGAAACCCCTTTAAAACCGGAAGAGTTTGGCAATACTGCTCTACACGATCGCCGTTTTATGAAGGAGTTAATCAATTATGTAATTTATCGCAATAAATGATATCTTTACAGTTAACTACTATTCTTCAGTTTACTTTTTAGTTCTATTTTTGATAAAAACAATGAATTCTCAAATCAAAAATTGTAGCATCAACTTTAACGGACATAATAGCTATGTTAAAATTGAAAATCCGCCAATTACTACAAATTCTATGACAATTTCCTGTTGGGCAAAAAGTGAAACAGCTAACTGGGATCGGGAGGCTATGTTATTATGTAAACGCAATGGGTATATGATAGCAACTAATAAGGGCAATAAAATTATTCGCTTTTATATTTATAGTAATGGTTGGCAATATGCCCTTAGTAAACCAGATATAGATATTACCCAATGGCATAATTATTCAGGCACGTTTGACGGTGAGGTAATTCGTTTTTATATCGACGGTGAAGAGATGGACTGTACTTATTTTCAAGGAGAAATTCATCGAGATAATAATCCGTTATATATTGGTTATGATAATCTTAGAAATAGCTATTTTAAAGGGCAAATAACAGAAGTTTGTATCTGGGATAAGGCTAAAAGTGCAGGAGAAATTAAAGCAGATATAAATTTACAACTTGAAGGAAAGGAACCTAACTTGGTTGGTTATTATCCCCTCAATAGTGAAGATGATAAGTTGTCGCGAGATGTGAAAATAATTAATGCTGACTTGTTAAATAATTACCCAAAAAACTTAACTAAAATTACCAAAATACAAACCTATATTATTCAAAATCTAGAAAGTGAATTATTCTTAGATATTCCAGCAGGAAATCCCAGTGAAGCAACAATTATTTGGGGACATACATATAACGGAGGAGTGGGACAACAATGGATAATTACCCCAGAAGGAATCATTAAAAGTATATTAGGAGAATTTGCTTTAGACTTAAAAGAAATTCCTGATTTTCCTTGGGTTAAACAAGTTATAATTATTCCTGTCAGTGGATTATTATCTCAACAATGGACAATAGAGCATAACGGAGTAATTAAAAATAAAAGTAACCAGTTTGCCTTAACAATAGTGGCTCAAAATGATTATCAAATTGCTTTTGCTTACCCTGTTGATGAGTCTCAGCTAAAACCTAACGAAACATGGCAGGTTATTCCTTATCAAACAATTGAAGATTGTTCACATCAGGAATTTTCAACCTAGTTAAATTAGAATTTAGGTCGATACGTTTGTGTGTAGATGAAGCCAAAAATGTTCTAGATAATAATAACAATAATGCAAGAAATTCACTCTCAAGTCTATTCAAACAGTCAACTTACTCTGCACTTAAACTTAAAAAATTTAAGTGACCAAAATATATTATTTCGTCCAACTATTGAAGATTGGGTCATTGATGATAAGATAATGATTGCTTCTGTGAAAGCTATTGATCCTCCTTTCGCTTTTATTTTACCTCAACAAGAAATTAAACAAACTTTAATAGTAGAAATACCAGGTAATTTACAGTCTGGGCAAATATTAAGAAATTGGCTACGCTTTCCTAGCGTCCAAGAAGTAGCTATCCCTCTTTATGTAACAATTATTAACCCGTCGAATCAAGATAAAAATAAGATAAATTCCAGTTTATCTTTATCGATTGAATTACCGACAATATTTCCAGAACCTAACACTGATCCTATTTTTAGTTTGATGTCTGGTATCCTCGACTTAGACAAAATACCGAGTCATTGGTTAGTAGCTGAACTATGTGTTAAACTGTACCAAATAGGTCAAGAATACAGCAAATCTTCTCAGGGTCATCAACTATTACAAAAATTACAATCAACTGATTTTTTTAGCAATGGGATCAGGGCTTTTTCATTGGCAAAAATTCCTGAATGGATAAAAGAAACCATCAATACAATTCATAAAAATCTTCCTTATGAACTAGGAAAAGGTCACTTGTTATACATTTGGGAAAGCTGGTTATTTACTTTAGCTGAAATTGATCATACTGTTCCTGAATTTATGGTTGATGATTGCATCACTCAGATAGAATTATATCCTGAGCAGTTGTTTCCGAATATAATACTAGGGTTAGCTAAATTATCACCAGCAATAGAAAAAAGATTCAATTTGCCAACAATATCTCAGAGTAAACCTGAGCAAGCTAATGTGGATTTAATCAATTTTTTATCTGGTCTTGACTTAATTTCAGCACGATGGTTAGCTGTGGAGATATTAGTAAAAATTGCGTACATAGGAGATAAATCTCTTCAAACAGAAGCAGAAAAAAAATTACTTTCTCGGGTTAGTTCCTCTTCCTTTTTTGAGAGAGGAATTTTGTCTTTTACATCAGCGCAGGTTCCTCGTTGGATAGAAATTAGTCATTCAGCTATCACCGCTTATTATAATTCTCTGGGTTTAAAAACTAACAGTGGTGGACTTCTTTATCTTCTAGAAACATGGCTATGGAATTTAACCCCTAAGTCATTACAAACGGGTTTAACAACTCAATCACAAGACATAGACATTTTTATCAGAGATTTAGGAATGGATGAAAGACGCTGGTTTATAGCAATTATTTTTGGTTTGAAACAACTTTGTCCAAGAATTAATCAAACCCTACAAAAAATTGCTCAACAAACGGAAATTTTAACCGATGAAACTTTGCCTTTCATCGGATTTAATGAGGATGTCGTTAATGAAAACGGTTCCATACAACGTTGAGTCCTTAATATCTTGGCTTAACGATTAAACGACGATTGGGTTCTTGTCCGCGACTTTCCGTAGCAATATCTTGAACATCTTTAAAAAAGGAATGAATTTGACGACGTTCAGCAGAAGAAAGGGCGGTCATTTCTATTTCCTGCCCTGTTTGACGAACCTTTTGAGCAATATCTTCGGTAAGAGCTTTTAACTGTTCAAGACGCTGTACACGATAGCCATTCAGTTCTATGGTGAACCCTCGTTGTTCGGTATTATCTAAGCTTTGATTGATTAGGGTATTGGCTAAATATTGAATTGCGTCAAGACCTTCTCCTTTTTCCCCTATTAATGTCGAAATTTTTTCGGGGGGCAACTTGGTTTCATCAATGATTAACCAGCATTCCTGAGTTTTTTCTAGTTCGTTCTCTCGATATTCAAACTTAACGTCGGCAGGAAAACCCATCAGTTGTAAAAGGTTTTCTAACCATTCTTTACCTATTTGTTTTTCTTGTTCCATAGTAATAAGGTTGACCTATATTTTACCTGTCTTGCTTTTCCGTTAGTTCCAGAATAAGCGTCTATTTTTTCTGTTATTATTTCGTGTCCTGCCAAAACGTATTGTAGCAATACGTTTTAGCTTATGTGACAACTTAGGAAGTTTTCTCTTTTTTCTTAGAACGCTTTTCAAAAGGAATATTTTGTCTTCCTTTTTCTGCTTTTTCTTGTTCTTCGAGCAACTTCTGCAAGTTCTCTGGTAGAGGTTCCCTCATTAAAATTAGGGTTTGTAGGGTTTGGAAGATGTTAGCCACTACGATGTACATCAGAACCCCAGCAGGAAGAGGGAAAAAGAGAAACATCCCACTAAAAATAACAGGGGTAACTTTATTGATTGCCTGTTGTTGTTGCGCTCCACCCCCAGAAGAACCGGAGAGTTCTTGGTTTATATAGATGCTGAAACCAAAGAAGAGAATCATTCCTAAAATATCCCAGTTAATGGTACCGTCATCGTTGGTGACACCCACTTGTCCTAAAGCCTTAATAAAGAGGAATCCTGTGTTAGTAGCAATACCTGGGAGAGTAGCTTGAACACTAGCATCTCCTGGAGCTAAAGCAGAGATGGTTCCATCTTCGTTAATTTCTAGTCTTTCTGCACCTTTGGTAATTTCATAGGTGGGACGAATATCGCTGTCTGGGTTTTGTTGAACTAAGTTAGATAAGGATTGTCCCTCGCTGGTTTGAAATGCAACGCTTGTTGTTTCTCCAACTCCCAGTTTATTACCTCCAGGTAGTAGGGCAGAAATGGGATAATGAATACCATCTGTGACGTATACGTTACTGGGTTTGGTGGCGTAGGGTTGAGGAACAACTCGTTCAATTTGTTCTGAGGGCAAAATCTGAACATCCACAGTGTAGTTGATGTTGGCAAAAGGTGAACCTCTCAAAGTGGCAAACAAAGCGAATAAAATCGGCATTTGTAGCAACAGGGGTAAACAACCAGCTAAAGGGTTGCCAAATTCCTGCATTAGCTTACCCATTTCTTCTTGTTGTTTGGTGGGGTCATCTTTGTAACGACGCTGAATTTCTTCTTGTCGTTCTTTCATTAGAGGTTGAGTGATTCGCATTTTCCGCATATTGCGAATTTGGCCTGCACTTAAGGGGTACAAACCAAGGCGAATGACTAGGGTTAAGGCAATAATCGCAAAACCGTAGCTTGGCACAATCCCGTAGAAAAAATCTAGGATTGGCAGCATAATGTTTGTGGAAATAAATCCGATACCAAAATCCATTCGTCTTAATCCAAGTAATTCCCTGATGGGGTGAGCTTTTGTTTAGTTTATTCAATAGGAGGAGTGAGTAACACAAGGGTTATCTCAATCCTAGTCTCGATTTTAGAAGTTATTGGGCGGTAATCGCTTCGACGGGTTTTCCTGTTTTGTCGGCGACTTTTTCGGCCATATAATCATAAATTTCTCGGAAGCGAGGGACGGCGCGCATTTCTAGACGACTTCTATCTCTGAGAGTAACCACGAGATCTCCCCATAAACCAACTCCACGGGGAATCTTAGCGATTTTAACAATCTCCCCGTAAATAATGTCGGTGCGATCGTTACCCATCCAACCTCCTGTGATGGAGATACGGCGATCGGTGATGCGATAACGTAACCAGATAGCTCGTACTATGGCTCCGACGGTTAAGGGTAAACAAATTACTGTAAATCCCAGTAATATATTAATGATTAAATCCCCAACGTGAGGGCCTCCTTCATAAAATGTGTTCTCTTTTATACCCATGAATTATCTCGGCTTTGATTAACAACTGTTCTAATTCTCGCAAAAAATGTTCATATTTGCACTCCGCTGCGTTACGCTTAACGACGATTACCACCTGACAACCTGGGATCATCCTTGGTAAAAAAAGGCGAATTACTGCTTTTATTTGCCGTTTTAGACGGTTACGAGTTACTGCTTTTTTACTCACTTTTTGGCTAACGGAAATTCCAAACTGTACGGGTTGTGCCACTGTTTGTGAATTACCTTGCCACCATACGAGCATGACCAAATGGGGGCTTTTATAGCGTTTTCCTCGATTATAAACGCTTTGGAATGCCTTGGGGTTTCTCAGGCGGTTTTGTTTGGGTAATCCCACGGTTGACCATCATTGTTAATCTCAAGGTGGGGGAAAGTATTCTACTTACACTGATAGACGATGTCTTCCCTTTTTCCGTCTTGCTTGAATCACTTTACGACCATTACTTTTTCGCATCCTCGCACGAAAACCGGATGTCCTTTTCTGCTTGCGATTTGTTCCTCCTAGGGTACGCTGAGTCACAACTTTTGTCCTCCAACAACATTGTTTTGGTTTAGCTTTTTAAATACACAGTCTCCGATTGTAACATAGTTTTATTAAGTGAGACAAGTTATACCCCAAGAATTTAGAAGTTGAAATTGGGGAAAAAATAAGAGATTAAAATTTACTTTCATAGCGGACAGTGGCTTCGTTTAAAGTGTAATCGTAGGAAAAGCGGATAGTAGAGTTATCTTCTAGTTTATAAACCGTTTCTAATACAGGGAATAAACGTAAATTAGTTAAACCAAGATTTTCTCCAAAATTGGTAACTTGTTGATTGCTATTGAACACCCAATCTTGTAAAAAAGGTAGAATAACAACTGCTGATTGTACAACACCAGTTTCTAATAATTGACTAGAATTTTGTCTTTGCAACTGTTCAACTGTTGCGGGAAGTTGCTGCCCAAACAAGGTAAATAATTCCGTGTTGCTTAGAGGTGGATTACTGGAAAAAGAAACGATGGGCGATCGCAACAGATCTGCTATGGAATTTGCTCCTAAGTTATTAATTTCTATACATTTTACCAAGGAGTTTAAGTTTTCTTGGGAAGTTTTATTATAAGGTGTAATGGGTGGTGAGTTTTCATCGTTAAATTGACAAACATTTTCAAAGATATTACCGACATTGGGTAATACTTCATTGGCACTGCCTTCTACTTTTAAGGTTATTTCAGAGGATTTTGCTCTACCGGTTTGAACAATATCATCAGCAATTTCGTTATCTTGAATTGAACGCAAAGCTACAGCGAAAATGTATAATTTGAGTTCTAAGTCAATCAACGGGTTTAATAGTCCTTGTTGTGGGGAAAAAGTTAAAGTATTTTCGTTTTGATCACTAATAAAAACACGAGTTACAGGTAAATTAACTTGACCATTATTAATTTTAATTTTTCCTGACGGTTCAATTTTTAATAATTCTGCTAAGGATAAACGGTTGATTTGACCATTTAAGTTTAAATTACCACTAAGATTAAGAAAGGTTTGGGGAAGGTTTAATGTTCTTGAACTTTGTAAGGAAATATTATCAATATTTATTTTAAAATCATCTAATCTTGGTGGAATAACAATGTTATTTTGAGTAGCAAGTACTCCCACCCATTTCTCAAATAAAGGTGATTTTTCTGCAAATTTTAAATTCAATTGAGGAACTTGTATCTTACCTTCTGTCAAATCAATGTTGCCACTGATTTTAGGGCTAATCAATGCTCCTGTAATCATTATATTGCCATTAATTAATCCTTGATAAATTCCCGATTGATTAACTTTATCTTGACTCAATTGTATAGAGAGGGGGTTATTGATAGTTTGTTGATTTTGAAGGGGTAATAGGGGTAAATTTCCTCTGATATCTAAGCGATTATTAACAATATCTACGGTTAATTGTTCAACATTAAGACTTCTGTTGTTGAGGTTAGCTTCTCCATTCAAGGTTACAACTGTAGGAAGCAAACTATTAGTCAATTGTGCATTATTTAAGTTTAAGTTAATTTGACTATCAGAATCAAGAGAAATTCTTAGTCGATTATCAATAGATATTTTTCCTCCGATGTTAGCTGAAATATTGCCTTCCCCACCAACCCAAAGTATTTGATCAAGGGTTAAAGGTTCTAATAAAGCAAAAGATTCTTGTCCTATTTTAGCTTCTATTTCAAAGCGATCGTTTATGTTTTCTATAATAGGAAAGGGTAAAGTAGCAGCGATATTAATAAAGTTAGGTTGCTTGGTTTCGACTTGCAAACTATTGTCACTATAGTTAAATTCTCCTCCTAAATCAAGATTTAGAGGTCTTGCGTTAATTGCTCCGTTATTAAACTCAAAAATTCCATTAACAATAGGTTCTTTTAGTGTCCCGTTAACAATACCTTCTACATTAATAGTTCCATTTATGTCGCTTGGAATAACAATTAAATTACGAACTAAGTCTAAAGTTAGGTTCTCTACTTTAAAAGTAGATGAATCAAGAGCATACTGATTATTATTGTAAGATAAATTAAGTAATCCTGCTGCGGTTGCTTCTCCAAATTTTATACTAGGATTTACTGAGATATTTCTATCTTCCAGTTTTCCTTTAAGGGATAATTTTTCAATAGGAATAACTTGTGAACCTTCCATAATTAATCCCAATGATTCTACAATCGAAGCAGTAGAAGGTTGAGGTGTCCATGTCCATTGCTGTCCGATAAATTGTATATTTATTTTAGGATTGGTAATAGTTCCACCCAGATTCATTTCTGCGTCATATTTACCTTTAATATCTATTTCTCTAGGTAAATCTCCTGCTTGAGTTTGAGCAAAAAACTCTTCTATTTTCTGATCGTTAATCCAAAATTGATAAAGTTGTTCAGCAATAGATTGTGAAGGATTAGAAACAGCATTGGGTTTAATATTTTCTACTGCAGTAAAACTATTTTCTTTTAGTTGTAGGAGTCGCAACAAGTTTTCCCAATCGTATAACTGTAGAGCAATTAGTAAGTCTTCAATATTACCTTGAGTAATATCTATTTTTCCTTCAACTTCCCCTAAATTAGTATCTAAGCTACCAAAAATATTGTAATTGCTATTCCCTATAATTAATTGGGTTTGTTCTAATCGTAATATATCATCTTCATAAGTTAAAAATAATTCTAGTTTATCTGCTGTAACATCTCCTAGTTTCGGGGATGTGATGATAAGTTTTCCTACAGTATTTAAGTCCGATGGATTAAAAGTTATTTCTATGTCAATTAAACCTTGTAAATACTCGGGTAATCCATAATTTCCTAAAGGTACTATTTTAAAAATATCGATAGGTAAACTTTCTATATTCCCTATTAAATTATCATTCTTGCGTTTCACTTCGGCAATAATTGGTACATCATTATTGTAAATTTGCCGAATTTCAAAGGATTCTAAAATAGAAATTAATGAACATTCATTTCCTAAGCATGGATTTAAAACCGTGCTAATTTCATCTTGTTTCCCTTCTAGATTAAAAGAGATTTGATCAATAGAATTTATATTAATCTTACCTACTAATTCAGGTTCAAATACCTGTTCATTAAAACTCAAGTTAGTCAAATTAATATCCCCTACTATCTCTAAATTTCCTGGCAAGAAAGGTGCAGTCAATAAATTATTTCCTGATAAAGTACCTGTAAAACTACCTTCTCCTTTTAGTGCTAATTCTGTTGGTAGTAGCTTTTGATTGATGGGTATTTTATCTAGTAATCGTGTCAAGGATAATTCAGTTAAATTAAAGTTAGTGTCAACATCAAAAGAAAATTGTTCAATATCTGGTGAACTCCAAATGTTAGAAACAATAAAATTACCCTCTGCTTGAAGATTTTGTTTTCCTACTTCTACAAATGCTTGATTAACTGTAATGGTAATCAATGAAGGAGAAGTTAAAAGAGGAGTTAAAGGAAGAGAAGCATTGATTTGACTGTCTAGTTTGTCAGAAGTAAAAACGGAAAATAATTCATTATTTAAACTAGATAAACTAATATTATTCGTTGTTATATCACCCGATATTTGATCATTACTTATTTCTCCATCAATAGTTACTATTCCATCTGCTATTTCTACTTCTGTATAGGTATTTCCTTGAAAATCTTGAAAATTAAACGATAGCAGAGATGATAGATTCCCTGTAAAATTGGTTTCTGCTTTTCTTACTCTTATAACGGGATATCCTTCAATAATAAATGGTGCAACAGATAGAGGAGTCAAAGTTGCATTTCCCTTGATTAAACCTTGTCTTATTTCTGTGTTTGCTGTTACACTTTGATTCGCAATTAGTAAATCACCATTTGCATTTATTTCTAAATTGTTCAGATTGGATGCTAGATTTAAAAAATTAAGCGATCGCAATTCTCCTTTTATATTAATAAAACCGTCAACTAACTTAACAGGAATCGGTATCTTAGAAATAATCTGGTTAACTGATAAATTATTAATATTAGCAACTGCTTCTATAGACTCGTTTTCTAGTTTACCTCTTGCTATAACTCTACTCTCCTCTATTTTAATCACTACATTTCCGTTCCCATTAATTTCACTTAAATTAATGGTTTTATTACTCCAAATCTTTTCTAGATTACTAGAGAAGCTTACAAAAGAGTTCTCAATTAATATGGGAGCAGGTGATTTTTTAATAAACGAATGTATAGGTAATTGTAATGTTGTAAGCTCTGTTCGTAAATTATTATTTTTTAGATCGCTGTTAATGATAACCTTTCCTTGATTAACTAATAGCGAAAGATTAGAACTAATACCTAAACGTTCATTTATCTCCCCTAATATGCGGACATTACCTTGTTGTAATGCTAATTCTTGAGGACATTGGATATCAAATTTTATACAGAAAATACTCGTAAAAGGAGTTAGATTTAAAAATTCTGTATCAATAGAACTCTGCCATTTTTTTGTTTTTAAACTACCACTCCCTGCAATATTAATAATTCCTTGCGAAGTACGAATAGTTGTATCTTTTAACAATAAAAAATTTTGTTTTAAAAGAATCTCCCCTTGACTGGTAATAGTGGTATTTGGTTTAGATAAATCTCCAGAATTTTCCCATTTAATTAAACCATTAATATTACTTATTTTTCCTTGTATATTTCCTTGTGCTTGCAATAAATTTACATTTACCTCAGAAGGCAAAGAATAATAGTCATTAATTAACTTTCCAGTTGGTAAAGCTACTTCCAAGCCAAGTTTAACAGGAAATTGTTTAACATTTATAGGTTTACCTCCCTTGATTGATTGAGTAATATTTTGGGTAATATTTCCCTTTCCTTGTATCTTTCCTCCCGCTTGAGGTTCTATTAAAAAGTTTTCAAGGAAAGTTTCATCCAAACTAACTTTAAATTCTGCCAAAATAGTTTTTATAGGCGTTTTCTCTAAAATAACAAGATCCTTATTGATAACTTTTCCCCGAATAATAGGATTAGTCAATAAACCAGTTACATTAAAATTAATTTGGAATTCACCTTTTGCCTGAACTGGTAAAGTAATTGGGATAACTTCAAAAACATTATCGAAGCTAAAATTTTGAACATTGATTTTAATATCACTTCCTCGTTGCCAATCATAATAACCTTCTAACTGAGTAATGATATCTCCTGTAACAATTTTTCCCCGATCAATTAAGATTTTCTGATTTTTAAATTGAAAAGCTAAATCTGCTTCAATAGGTTGTTTAAGAGATGTAGTTTTTGCTCTAAAATCTCCTAACTCTAAATTACCCTTTCCCTCAGTTCCTCTGAAATCTTCTAGAGAAGAAAAATTTAAATTCAAATTAGCTTGAAGATAACTTTTATCAAGATTAAAAGGAAGATTAGGAAAAATAGATAACCAAGTTGCTAACGATAATCGATTTAATTGTAAATTGAGTCTGGTTTTTGTACTTTTAACAAAAGTTTCACCTTCAAGTTTAATTTCATCACTATTTACTAAACCCAAACTAAGATCATAAATCCACTTTCTTTGTTTACTTTTTTGATATTCTAAATTTCCAGCTACTTTAATATTTACGGTTTCTTCTGAGCCGTAAGGTGATAAAATAATATTAGTATTATTAACATCTACAGATAAATCAAAATTGAGGGGGATAACTTCATCAGTGGCCCTAACACTTAACCATTGACCTGGTTTTTCTTCACGAACTTTGACCTTAACACTTTCAGGAGAAAGATTAATAGCTAACTTTCGTTGCCATAAAATAGTTAGAGGATTAAAAGTAACCTTAATACCTTCAGCAGTTAATTGATTAGTATTTTGAGCCGTTTCTGGAATAGAAGCCCGATCTAGCTGTAAACTGGTTAAAGAAAACCCCTCTAACTCACCAATTTCTATAGGACGATTAATAACCTTACTCAGTCGTTCTTCCAACAAAGGGGGTAGATACTCCCTCAACATAAAACTTAATCCTGTATAACCGACAGAAACTAAGGTTACAGAAGAGGTTACTATGATTATAGTTTTTGGTCTCCTAATAACTCTGAGAAAACCGTTGAACCAACCGAAAAACGGGTTAGGAGGTGGGGAAGACTGACTCATGAGGTTTCGAGAACGAAGATAGGTTCAAAAAGAATTTGTGACTAATCTAACGCACTTGAAAACAAATCTTTCTCATAAATGGGTGAGCATTGGGGGTCAATATGCCTCACAATAAAGAATATAAACCACCAAAGGAGTAACCTACAGATGTTGGCATACATCCTAGCGATCGCTGTTGGCCTTGCAAGTTTAAGTCTGTATTTGTCCGCTTTTTTCCTCCCTGAATTACACCGAAAGGACGATTTTCTCTGGAGTGGTGTTGGTTTATTTTACGCACTCGTCCTCTGGGTTTGTGCAGGAAGAATGACAGGAGGTGTACTGTTAGGGCAGAGTGCCGCTGTGACGCTAGTGTTATCCTTAGGTTGGCAAACTTTACGCCTAAGACGGGCGATCGCTCATCCAGATGATAAAACCGACATTCGGGGATTTTCTGTTCTCAGTTGGGTGCAAAACCGTTTTCAGAAATCATCAACCCCTGTGACACCGGATGGGGGTGAAACGTCAGAGGAAAAACAAGAAACAGAGACAGAAACTACATCAGAAGAAACTGCAGTTGCTGCTGAAACTGAAACAAAAACCACTGAATCAGAAACAGAGACTGTCTCAGAGGTTGAGACATCCCCAGAAACTAGTGAACCGGTAGTCACTTCAACCGATACAGAAACCGATCTCGAAGAAAGTAACTGGGATGATGATGATGATGAGGTTTCAGAAATTGAGGAAGAAACAGAAACCATTACCACTGAAACCCTGACAGAAACAACTGAGGTTGAGTCAGAAGAATCAAATGAAACTAACACTTCTCAAATGACAGAAAGTCTCGAAGAATATGTTACCGAATTTGAACCTTATATGGCTGACGATGATGCAGAAACTCTCATCGAAGAATACAAACCTAAAATTGAACTTTCTGAGTCTGATTCTACGGAAGAAGCTAGTGATCAACCTGTAGAAAAGGAAAGCGATGAGGAAACTGAGGAAAATGAAGAGGAAAAAAAATCACAATAAGATGATATTCTAAACTCCAAAGTCAAATTTATGCTTACTCAAGATCCTCATTTAATTCTCGACAAAACGATTCAATAGCTTCGATTTGTGGTGAAATTTCTCCGAACCATTCTGAATAAAGATTTCTAACTGATGAATTCCTGATGATCGAATCAATAAAATTCAACCATTGAGGATCATTGTCGGGCAAAATTAGACCGTATTCTTCACAGTCGATAGGATTTTTGGGGACTAAAACGAAATCCGGACCCAATCTTAGATTTTGGATCAATGCTTCTCCAACTAAGAGAATACCATCACTAGCAAAAGCATCGATTTTGTCCCCTTGCAATGCTTGTATTCCTCGGTATCTACCAGTTGCGCCTTGAAACTGTACTAAATTAGCTAGAGGGTATGTGTCAGCCATTAATTGTTCGTTGGTGGTATTTCTCAAAACCCCAATATTAACCCCTTCTAAACTGCCGTTAGTGTTGATACCTTTTACTTTTTCGGTGCTAACTAATAATTGAGTTCCTGTTAGGAAAAAGGGGGAAGAAAATTGTACTTGATATTCAGGGAGTTCCCGAATAGTATTAGGTCCGCATTCTATGTCTACAATGCGATCGCTAACTAATTCAAAGCGATTAAACAGGGTTGACTTGTACAATTTAATTGCAATAGCTTGCTTGTCCAATTTTTGTTGAAGCTGTTCTCTGAGAACCCCAATAAAATCTAAACATAATCCGTCTAATTCTCCGTTAACATCTCGATAACCAAAAGGTACTGCATCTTCTCTAATCCCAACTTTCAATAAACCTGTTTCTTGAATTCTCTCTAGGACAGTTTCTTCTTGACCATAAGTGGGTGAACTAGAAAAAAATAATAAAAAGACATTAATAATTATTCCAGAAAATTTGAATTTTTTCATGGTTTTTTCCTATTCCTAAACAACAGAATCCCAAGGATCTAAAATATCTTTAAATAAAACTTCTTCAATCCAAGTTTTAGCCACAACCGCTAGGGGGAGAGCTAACAACAATCCTAATATACCAAAGGTTTGAGCAAAAAAGATTTGCGCCATCAATGTTACCGCAGGAAGCAAGGAAACTTTTTTGGCCATAACAGTGGGGGTTAACCAATAACTTTCAATATTCTGAATAATAAAATACCAGATTAAAATTGCCCAAATTTTCCAAGGTTTATCCAATAAAGCCACCATTAAGGGAAAAACAACACTGGTAGCAGGACCCACATTGGGAATAAAATTGAGTAATCCTGCTAATAAAGCATGAACTAACACTAATTTAACCTGTAATACCAACAACCCTATTCCACTTAGAGTCCCAATAAATAGACAATTAATAGTAACTCCTGTTAACCAATTTCCCAATGCTACTTCCGATAGATCCAAAATTTCTTCCCCTCGTTTGCGGTAAAAAGATGGAAAGAGTTTCAAAAATATACTACGATAGTTTTGCGGATTTATTACCATTGTTATTGTCAAGAAAAAAACAAAAACTACCTGTAATATAACTAGCAAAGAATTAGAAAAAACAGTGAAAAAGTTGGCAAAAACTTCCGTTAATAGAGGTTGTAAACGGGTTAATAAATCGCTTAAAGAAGGAGGGGGAGGCAACCAATCAAAACGACTTTGTGTCTCTGATAATGAAATTAAATTATTCCGTAGCCTTTCCCAAACATTGGGTAATAATTCTAGTAATTTTTCAAACTGGTCGATAAAAGGGGGAACCACTAACCAGCCAAATAAAATACTCAAAAAAATGATAGCAATAACAATGATTGTGATGGCGAAATTTCGTCCAATGTTAAACTTTCTCAGCAATTTCACCAATCGATTTAACGCCGTTGCAAAAACAACTGCCGTAAATACTAATAATAATACCTGTCTAATTTCCCAAAGAATATAACAGGAGATTATGAAACTAGATAACCCAAGCCATTTACCAAAATTCATGGAATTATAAGAAGCCTAACGATATCTTTTATATTACAAACAAAAAAAAGGAAGAAAGCAACCCTTCTTCCTGTCATAGTCATATTTATTTTGATTATTCAAAGCTATCGCACAGCACCACGGGCGTTGGTACCACCAGACTTAGCAATTTCTTGTTCGAGGACTTCGTAGGCCTTATCGAATTGAGGATCACCAAAGTCTCCAATTCTATCCCGTTGTTGTTGAAGTTCTTTTCTTTCTTCCTCGGTTAATTCTACCAAGATATCGGGGTCAATTCCCTGTTTGTTGATGTCTCGACCATTGGGGGTTAAATATTTAGCAATGGTTACAGCTAGTCCCGATGTACCATCACCTAAACGTCGAACAGACTGCACCAACCCTTTCCCAAAGGTTTTAGTTCCCACTAAAGTTGCGCGATCGTTATCTTGTAAAGCTCCTGAAAGAATTTCACTGGCACTGGCAGAACCACCATCCACCATGATAACGAGAGGTTTATCGGTTAAAGCGCGATTTGTGGCCCGTTGCGCTTCCACTTCTCCGTTACGACTTACCGTCGATACGATTCGACCTTGATCGAGCCACATCCGAGCGATTTCCACACTAGAGTAGAGAAGTCCTCCTGGATTGGAGCGTAAGTCAAGAATATAACCCTTTACCTTGGCCCCTTCTGCCTCACGAATAGCGGCACGCATTTCTTGGCTGGCCTGTGCGCTAAACTGAGTCAAGCGGATATAACCCACTTTACCGGAAGGAGTTTCTTTGATGCTTGCTTTAACTGGATGGAGTTCGATGCGCGCTCTGACGATGGGATAGTTAATTTCTTGGTTAGCGCGACGAATGGTTAGGGTAACTTTGCTTCCTGGTTTACCACGAATAAGTTTAACGGCATCTTCTACCTCCATCCCTTCGGTGGTTTTGCCGTTAATTTTAGTAATCACATCTTTAGCCAGAATTCCCGCTTCAAAAGCAGGAGTATCTTCTATAGGAGCAACAACGGTCAATTCTTTGGTTTCTTCATCCTTAGTAATTTGAATACCCACGCCGGTTAATTCTCCGGAGGTATCAATCTGCATATTCTTGAACTCTTCGGGGTCCATGAAACGGGTGTAGGGATCACCCAATTGTTCTAACATCTCCCGAATCGCTTTGTAAGCTTCCTGATTGCTGTTATAAGTTTTAGAACTTCCAACGTATTTCTGGCGAACTGCGAGCCAATCTACTTGGTTAAAGGTAGCATCAACATAAGTATCATTAATAACTTGCCAGACTTCGTCCACTAATTTCTTAGGATTATCTTGAAGAGAAGCAACGCTGCGGGGAAGTCGTAACCCTGCCCCTGTAACGGCGATGGTGGTTAAAACTGCGGCAGTTGCACCAAGAACTAACCCTTTTTTGTAATTGACCATAAGCTAAGTGTGTGTTTATGAAACTTCTATAACAAACGAGTGCTGACTCTATGACAGGAACTTGTCTGGTTGGTTTTAACTCAGTATATCTTAGACTTTTGCCGCTTGACTTAAATTACTCGTTCTACCGAGTTATTTTTCCATAGAGTAGGCATCACAATAATAATAGCATTGTCTTCATGGTGATTAGATAAATCTTATGACAGATAGTACATTGACTCCTACTGATTCTCTCCAAAATCGAAGTAAAACTCTGCGTAATCAACGCCGTTTAAAAGGATGGCAAGGAGTGTGGCGATTTCTTTTTCTCTGTGGTGTCACGGGAGGGTTAGTCTGGGGTGTCAATTTACCCCATTGGCTAATTCAAGAAAAATCACAAATTAAAATTCTGGGTAATGAGCAGCTGCATGAAGAGCAAATTCACACCATGCTTGGTATGAGTTATCCTACCCTAATTTGGAAGTTACCGATTCATCGTTTGAGGCAAAAACTAGAAAGTCAACCTCCTATTGAAACCGTCTATTTAACTCGGGAGTTACTGCCTCCAGAAGTTACCATTATGGTAGAAGAAAGAGAGCCTGTGGCTAAAGCAACTATGGGCAGAGAAGTTGGCTTTATAGATAATCAGGGGGTTTGGATTCCTGAGAGATTCTACCAGGGGGCTAAAGTTCAACCGTCTGTGAAATTCAAGGTGTTGGGGTTGACTCGACAAAGTTTAAGCTATTGGGAAACTATTTACCCTTTAGTTGTTAATTCTACTATTGAAATTACGGCACTGGATTGGCGTGATCCCAGTAATCTAATTTTACACACTGCTTTGGGAAAAGTGCATTGCGGAACCTATCTCAATAGGGAGCGTTTTATTGAGCAAATTCAAGGGTTGGCTAAACTGCGTAAATTGTCTTCTCAGGTTGCCAAGGAAAGAATAATTTATATAGATTTATCCAAACCGGATGCTCCTTCGGTTCATCTTAAGGATATTCCTCCAAAGTCCCCTGAGTAAACGGCTACATTGAGACTATAAATTAAACTCTTTTAAAGCAGGAAAAAAGTTACTATTTTCGTGACTAGGACGGCTTAATTTAATGAGGGCAAATCGTTGCAATGGTGTTAGTTTTTGCCATTGTTCTAAGGTGATTTGTTTGTTAAATTGACTTGCTTTTTCTTGAATTTCTTCAGGAATAAGCTCGGAATTTAACCAAGGTGGATTCTCCTCGATGGGTAAATTTTTGGCAGGATTTCCTGTTTTTTCGGAGACTAAAGTTTGTAAAAAATCTCGATATAATTTCACTTCTTCGGTGGTTTCACAAGCCATGTTAATTAACACTTGTTTTTCTTGGGAAGTAAACTGATTCCAGTGGATTAATTTTAGTTTTACCCCACAGGTATCTAACTTGAAACGGACAATCATGGGAATGCAGTGCAAAGAGTCGATAAATTCTTGTTCAAATCGAAAAAAATGAGCCATCATATCTGATACTTATTAAGTAGAATTGACTAATTGAGTTCTCTTTCAATAGCTGACGTTCCTACTGGTTTATAAGCTACTTGATCTCAAACTCGGGTAAAATGTATCTAGCTAATTATTAATAAATTCCTGTGGCCAATTCTAACGTTTCTGATCCTCTTTTGCGTACTCCCTTATACGATCTCATTGTAAAACAGAAAGCAAAAATGACAGCGTTTTCTGGTTGGCAAATGCCGGTACAGTTTACTGGGCTAAAATTAGAACATCAAACAGTAAGAAACGAAGTGGGGATGTTTGATATTTCTCACATGGGTAAGTTTACTTTAGAGGGAAAAGGGTTGATTTCTGCGTTGCAATCCTTAGTTCCTTCCGATTTGAGTCGGTTAAGTCCAGGTGAAGCTCAATATACCGTATTATTGAACCCTGAAGGGGGCATCATCGATGATATTATTGTTTACTGTCAAGGGGCAGAAAAAGCGGTTATTATCGCCAACGCAGGGACCAAGGATAAGGATAAAAAGTGGATTTTATCTCATTTAGAGGCAACTAATGTTGATTTTAAGGATGTCTCTTCAGAAAACGTTTTATTAGCCATACAAGGACCCCAAACGGTGGAAAAATTACAGCCTTTGGTGGAGGCAGATTTAACACAACTATCTTTTTTTGGTCATAGGGAAACCCAGGTACTGGGTTTCCCTGCCTTCATCGCGCGCACGGGTTACACTGGAGAGGATGGTTTTGAGGTCATGATACCCTCGGAAGGGGGACAAAAATTATGGCGATCTCTACTGGAAACTGGGGTCACTCCCTGCGGTTTAGGTGCAAGGGATACCCTGCGTTTGGAAGCTGCTATGTGTTTATACGGTCAAGATATCGACGATCGTACCACTCCCCTAGAAGCAGGATTAAAATGGCTGGTGCATTTGGATAAAAAAGAGCAGTTTATCGGGCGAGAAGTTCTGGAAAAACAAGCCACAGAAGGGGTTAAACGGCGTTTAGTGGGGTTACAAATGGAAGGAAGACATATTGCCCGTCATGGCTATTCGGTGGCTTCTGGGGGCAATATTGTGGGGGAGGTGACAAGCGGAACTTTAGCCCCGACGGTGGGAAAAGCGATCGCTTTAGCTTATGTTCCTACTGGGTTAAGCAAGAAAGGAACAACGGTGGAAGTAGAAATTAGGGGGAAGTTTTACCCGGCTAAAGTGGTCAAAAAGCCTTTTTATAAGTCTATAAATCGTTGATTGTGTGACGGGGAATAGGGAACAGAATGTTTTCGATAATTATCTAATATCGGTAGTCCTTGTTTCCAATTCATCAACTTAACTATGAAAATTCCCCGTCTATTATGGTTAATATTTTGTATTAGCAGTTTGGTTTTATTTTTTTGTTCCAGTTTACGTCATTGGTTATTTCAATCTAATGCTCTAGACTTGGGATGGTTTGATCAATCCCTCTATTTAATTAGTCAAGGAAAGCCCCCCATTGTTTCCTTTTCTGATGATCATATTTTAGGGGATCATGCTGCTTTTATTTTTTATCCCTTGGCTTTATTTTATATTATTTATCCTAATGTACATTGGCTATTTTTAATTCAAGGGTTGGCTTTAGCTTTATCTATTATCCCATTATGGTTGTTGTCTAAACAAGCAGGATTAAAAGATAATTTAGCCTTATGTTTAGTTGGGGTTTATTTACTTTATCCTTTAATTTTTAACGTTAATCTATTTGATTTTCATTCAGAGGTGATTGCTTTACCTGCAATTTTTTGGGCAGTATTAGCAGGAAGATCGAAGAATTTTTTACAGTTTACTTTTGCTATTGTCTTAATTCTAAGTTGTAAAGCGGTCTTATCGTTAACGGTTGCAGCAATGGGAATCTGGTTATTATTCTTTGAAAATAGAAAAAAATATGGACTTTTATCGCTTTTTTTAGGTACATCCTGGTTTATTATCACCACACAGTTAATTATCCCTTTCTTTAGCGGAGACGAAGTAGCTGCGGTAGGACGTTATTCTTTTTTAGGGGACTCGGTAACAGAAATTATAACTAATTTAATTTTGCAACCTAATCTTATTTTAGGTCGCCTTTTTACTTTAGTAAACCTAGAGTATATTATCTTATTATTTATTCCTCTTATTTGGGGTTTAAATATCCGTTATTTGAGTCCATTGGTAGCGGCGACTCCTGCATTAATTTTAAATTTGTTGACAGATTACCAACCACAAAAAGACTTAGTGCATCAATATTCTATTCCTATATTACCTTTTTTGTTGATCTCAGTTATAGCAACTTTAGCAGCAAATAAAGGGTTAATTCGTAATCCTAAATATATTACACTTTGGTCATTAATAGCTTTTTTGGCGTTGGGAAAATATGGTTACTTTACTTCTCGGTATTTAGAACAAAGAGAAACCCTATTAGCTATGAGAGAAGCAGTTAAATTAGTACCCCATGAGGTAAAAGTGCTAACGTCTCCACAAATTTCCCCCCATTTAACTCATCGTAGTATTATCAAATTAGCTATTAAAGATCGAGAACCTATTAACATAAAAAACTACGATTATATATTGCTAAATACTCGTTATCCAGGATGGGAAAATTCTCAAGATACTGTTAATAATTTGGTCAGAGAACTAAACAATAGTGATGATTTTGAATTAAATTATCAGAAAAATGGTGTGGTTTTGTTCATAAAATAAGTTTTTAAAAAGTTCTTATAGTTAACTGATCAATTATTTTTAGTCCATTCTTCTGGGTTCCTATCTACTGCATACTGAAAATTTTTCGGAATTAACTTGATTGTAATTTCTGATTCGGACGAAGGAAGAGGATCAATTTGAGCATATAATAGTTCTCCCTGAAAATTTGTTTGACCTATAACAATTGTATGTTGTTCCTTATTATCAAGTTCTACGGTAATTGTTCCTAATGGTTTATCTAAACCGTACTCTTTTTTCTGACTACTAGGAACTGTTAATGTTCTCTCGCTTTCACTATTAGCTAAAAGATTAGTTAAAAAGGCAATAACAGCATCGTTAGCAACAGTATCTTGAGGGGTTTTCATTTGCCAAGGTTGATTTTCATCGGTGGTTTTTTCAAATTCATAAGTAACATCTCTAGTTTCAATTGTTAATGCTTTGATATCTTTTTCCTCAAAAGTAAATAATTGTTTATTGTTGTTGGTAACTTCTTCACTTTTGGGGTTAATTTGGAATTCGTAAATATATACTCCTATACCCAATGTAGCAGCTATTACTAATAAAATTAAAGTCGTCTTTTGTAGTTTCATAATTAACCTATTTGTTATCAATTGTTATCTTCTTCGCCACCAGGTTATTCCAGCAACAACTAAACCTAATAATGGAAAAACACCCAAGGACAAGATAGTAACTATATTAGCTTGTAAAGGCGATAAATTAAGTCTTCTATCTTTTGCTTCTTTGGGACGAATAGATAGAATTTGTTCGTCCTGATTGCTCAACCATTGTACAGTGTTTAAGAACACATCTCCATTTAATTGTTGATTAAATAGATTATTAGTTGCAAAAGTTGAATTGCCAATAACCACTAAACGAGACTCTATTTGTTGATCTTCAGAATCACTATTTTGTTCCTCTTCTTTAGGTTCAGGATTATCATTATTTTCTGTTTCATTGATGTTTGAATCAGGTTGATTATTTACTGTATTGTTTATTTCATCTTTGCTTTCTTCTTCTACAATATTACTTTCTGTTGTTGTATCCTTAACTATTTCTGGAACAATGGTACGAGTTAATGCTACTCCTAAATCAAACGGTCCTGATATATCCTCTTGAGGATCAAAAATAACTTCTTCTGATTCTAAATCACTTTCGGCCCACATTTGGTCGTTAGTAACTAATAAAGAGGTTGCTTCCACATTTTCAACTTCGACAGTATCAACCGGGCGGGATAAAGGGTAGAAGGAAATACTATTAGCAAACTCTTCTGTGATAGGATGGTTTCCGTAGTTGGTAATAAAGGGAGTTGTCGGTCCTAAACCTACAATACTTCCTGAACCTGAACCGTCTATAATAATACGATTATCTAACTCAATTCCCCAGTCTTTTAGTATTGGTTCTAATCCTGGATCTATGTTAGGATCTAGGAGTAAAAGTGCGCTACCTCCTTGGTCTAAATATTCTTTTAATACTGTTACTTCTTGCTCAAACAATTCTCGTTTTGGACTAGCAATAATAATCACATCAGTATCATCAGGAATACCACCATTTTCTACTATATTTAGGGAGTTAATTTCATATCCTTTACTTTCAAGACTTTTGCTTGCTTCTGATAAACTCCCTTCGGGAGAGGGTTCTAGGGAATATTCTCCGTGTCCTTCTAATAGGTAAATTTTTGGGATATAATCTTTCTGAATCCTAGCGATCGCATTGGTTAGTTCTATTTCTGATAAGGGTTCTCTTTGATTAAAACTAATCAAGGTTTGTACCAATTGTTTTTTATCTTCGTATTCTAAATAAACATCTCCTAATGATTGAACATTAAACTGTTGAGTGAGGTTAACTTTGATATCTGGATCGATAACTTCAAATTGAAAGTTATTATTATAACGTTGATAATTTTCTAATAAGTCTTCGTCTTGGGGGGTTATTTCTTTGTCAAATAGATAGACTTTAGTTGGTTGATCTAGGTTTTTAACAATTTCTTGAGTTTCTAATGATAATGTATATAGCTGAGTTTCTGTTAAGTCAATACGAGGAGAATATCGAACAGCAATAAAATTAATTAACGCTAAAATTGCCAGTAAAGAGACAGTCGCAATAAAAGCATTTGTTCCTGTTTGGGTGGATCTTTTTTGCCAAAAACTTCTTCCTGTGACTAATAAATAAATTAACCAGATAAATAAAAATATCCCTCCCAATATCACCAAAGTTAAATAAAGTACAGTTTGATTCTGAGTTATAACAATAGGAACTAAACCAGCAAAGGTTAAAATTAGTCCAGGAATAAAAAGGTATTTGAAGATTATTTTATAATTGCTTATTTTGTTCATTTTTTAAGAATATTCTTAAGGTGTTTCGTTAAAATTTAAGAACGTTGAAATCGGAAAGCTTCAATTGATTGTGCGGTTAAAAAGATCCCTAGAAATATATAGCTTGTAAACAAAACTAAACTACTTATGTCTAATACACCCCTTACTAAATCTGTATAGCGATCGAAAAGAGAAAGATAGGATAAAATACTTTTAAATGGTTCTTGTAAATTAGAGGCGATCGCATCCATAATCCATAAAAATAAGATCGAAACAAAAGTCAAAATGTAGGCTAAAATTCCACTATCGGTCAAAGAAGAAATAAACATCCCCAAAGAAAGAATAGCAGTAGCAACTAAAATTAATGCTCCATGAGATAATAAGATAATGTTGATATTTATAGGCGGACTTGCATTGCTAAAAATAATAATTTCGTAAATCCAAAACGGGATCATTAACACAATAAAAAATGCTAAAACCCCCAACAATTTTCCCACAGCAACCACCCAGTTAGTCACAGGAGAGGTAGCTAATAATTCAAGAGTTCCTCGCTTCCTCTCTTCCGAGTAGAGTCCCATGGATAAAGCAGGTAACACCACCAATAGTAAAGAAATAATTACTCCAAAAAAACTCTCTATAAATTGACCTTGAAGATCCACAGGTATAGATACTTGACCACTTTGTTCTAAAAAGGAAAGGGTTTGTAACATCTCTTCTAGAATAGCACTGAAAAAGAAGCCCCCAATTAACCAAAAGACAGCAGCAATAATATAGGCGAAAGGAGAAGAAAAATAACTTTGAAATTCTTTACGAAAAATAGCTGTTAAATTAGTTAGTATCATCATTATTAAAATAGTTATAAAGTTTGTTCAGAATCCTTTGCTTCTTCTTGTATTTCCGTTGCAGATTCTTCTGTAATCACATTTAAGAAAACATCTTCCAAAGTAGCACGGGTTCGCTTCATTTCGTATAAATCTAACCCTTGATTAATAATTAAAGCAGCAATATCTTTTCCTATTTCCTGATGAGAGTCAGTGGTTAACAATAAAGTATGACGCTGGTTTTGACTATTATCTTTAATTTCTACTTGACTAATGCCAGGAATATTATTTAACATTTTTTCTAAAGCAAAAACATCCCCCTCTACTTCAATTTCATATCCTCCTTTTGCTGTTAAATGGGACATTAAATTCTCAGGGGTATCCGTAGCAACCACTTTACCACCGTTAATGATAGCAACACGATCGCAAGTCATACTCACCTCTGGTAAAATATGGGTGGATAAAATCAGGGTATGCTCCCCTGCTAGACTCTTAATCAAGTTGCGAACCTCGATGATTTGTTTGGGATCAAGACCAACAGTAGGCTCGTCTAGTATAATTACGGGGGGATCGTGAACGATAGCCTGAGCAATACCAACCCGTTGCTTATAACCCTTAGATAGCTTACGGATTAAAACCTTACGTTTATCTTGCAGTTGGCAGCGTTCCATAGACCAATTTACCCTAGATTGGCGATCGCTTCCCTTTAATCCTTTAATTCTAGCTACGAACTTCAAAAACCCTTCCACCGTCATGTCAAGGTATAAAGGAGGGGTTTCTGGCAAATAACCAATGTTGCGTCTAACTTCTAGGGACTGTTGGTGGACATCGTACCCCGCAATTTTAGCAGTTCCTGCACTAGCTGGGATGAAACCACTAAGTATACGCATAGTTGTGGTTTTTCCTGCACCATTAGGTCCCAAGAAACCTAAAATTTCCCCTTTTTCAACGTAAAAATCCACATCTTCAATAGCATGGGTTGAACCGTAGATTTTGCTTAGGTGTTGGACTTCGATCATAGGGCAATTAATATGAATATATCCATTAGAGCTTAAATAGTATCATTCTAAATTTCAATTTCCAGTTGCTTGGTTGTGACAAAACATTCCCCAGGTAGGAGAACAGGGTTATGACGAAAAATCAGTTGTCCTCGATAACTTTTACGATGGATAGCGATGCCATAAGGACGTTGGGCGTTTCTGGGGTGTAACATACAATAAGTTCGATAGATCCTTTGGGCCACTCGCAATAAGTTAGGGTCTAAGATAATGGTAGAGTCCATACCATTTCGTCTGGACTCGTCGATCTGAGGTGCATAGGTCATAGGTGTCATTTCCTCACAAAGTTATGGAAGTTAGTTTTGAATGTATCAATGCAAAGAATACACATCAAAGGACGGAAAAACCCCTAACTATGATTCCAATATTCTCAATAAAACTTCCCCCATCTCTTTACAACCCACAGCTTTCATTCCGGAAGACATAATATCTCCTGTGCGGTATCCTTGGGCTAAAGCTTCTAAAACTGCTTTTTCTAGCTTAGTGGCTGCTGTGGGTTCATTTAACCCGTAACGTAGCATCATGGCAGCACTGAGAACTTGCGCTAACGGGTTCGCTTTATCCTCTCCTGCGATATCCGGGGCGGAACCATGAACAGGTTCAAATAAACCAGGTTTTTCTAAACCCAAACTAGCAGAAGGCAACATCCCAATACTACCAGTTAACATAGCTGCCGCATCGGAAAGGATATCCCCAAATAAGTTACCCGTAACGATAGTATCAAACTGTTTGGGTTCCCTGACTAATTGCATGGCTGCGTTGTCTACGTAGAGGTGAGACAATTCTACACTGGGGTATTTTTCAGCCATGGAGGTAATGCGATCGCGCCATAGTTGAGAAACATCCAAAACATTAGCTTTATCCACAGAACAAAGCTTACCACCGCGTTTTTGGGCGGTTTCAAAGGCAACTTTGCCTATACGGTCAACTTCTGACTCTGTATAAGCCATCGTGTTGACCCCTCGTTTTTCCTTATTTTCTGTCTCAAAAATACCTTTGGGTTGACCAAAATAAATCCCCCCCGTTAACTCTCTGACTACCATGATATCTACTCCCCGTACAACTTCTGGTTTCAGGGAAGAGGCATCGATTAACTGCGGTAGGATAGTCGCTGGCCGTAGGTTAGCAAAAAGATTGAGTCCAGCGCGAATGGCTAATAATCCTGTTTCTGGTCGTTGTTCACGGGGTAAATCATCCCACTTATAACCCCCAATGGCGGCTAACAACACTGCGTCGCTGCTGCGACACATCTTCAAGGTTTCCTCTGGTAGCGGTTTGCCTGTTTCGTCGATGGCTACCCCACCAATAAGGGCTTGCTGGAATTGAAAATCGATGTCTAACTGCTTACCAACAACTTTGAGGATATCAACGGTAACAGCTAAAATCTCAGGGCCTATGCCGTCTCCTGGCAGTAGGGTGATGCTATATTGCCTCGTCATAGTTCGATGTTTGTTTAATTTTTTTACCTAGAGATGGCTAATCCTACGCTTGAGTCTCTATTTTGTTCTTTTACACCTAACTATCCTAACCTACCAAGAGCCGGTTAAAAAAATTTTCTCAGGACGCTTGACACTCACAAGGAAACTTGTTATCTTAGTAAAAGTCTAGAAAAACCAAGCCCCCATCGTCTAGTGGCCTAGGACACCTCCCTTTCACGGAGGCGACAGGGATTCGACTTCCCTTGGGGGTACTAAAAAGAGTAAGCTAACCTGCTTGCTCTTTTTTAGTGGGTAATTTAGTACGGATGTATGCTCCCTTTTTATCTACTGTATCAATGGTCAGTTAATTATGTCTTCAAGCCAAATTTTTGAACAAGTTATTCTCATTAAAGCAAGTGCAACTATGGTTGAACGTTGTATTACAGATTTAGAGTTGATGCACCGTTGGTTGAATCCTGCTTTGAAATGTGAACCCATTCGAGAATGGAGTACAGAGATTGGGGGAAGGAGTCGTTTCATTATCAAAGTTCCATTGATTAATCCAACATTAATTAGTCATGTAATTGAACGGGAACCAGGGTTAATCGTTTGGCAATTTACTGGATTTTTCAGAGGAAGAGATCGCTGGGAATGTCAACCGACTCAAGGGGGAACAAAATTAATTAATCGCTTCGAGTTTGAAATTCCGAACCCGTTAGTCAGTTGGGGTTTTAATCAGTTTGCGGCTGTTTGGACAAAAAACGATATGAAAGCGCAATTAAGAAGATTAAAAAGGGTTGCTGAAGAAACTTATCGATTGGAATGTAGCTAAAATTTATCTACATAATTAGTTATTCAATTGTTATAAAAGATTCGATAGTTTTGAGTAAAGTTTTCGCCAGAATGGGTTTACCTAAGTAAGCATTCGCTCCTAATTCTTTGCCTTGTTCTTGATGACGTGAAGCTGTTCTGGAAGAGGCTATAATAATAGGAATCTCGGAATATTCTGGTTGGGAACGGAGCATTTCAAGCAATTCAAAACCATTAATACGAGGCATTTCGATATCAGAAATAATTAAATCTACTCCTCCTTGATGTAATTCTAGTTTTTCTACGGCTTCTTGTCCATCACGACAGACAATAACATTAAATCCTACTTTCTCTAATATTCTTCCTAATAAACGTCTTGTAGCCACAGAGTCTTCTGCTACTAGGATTGTTCCTTTTCTATCGAAAGATTTTAATCTATTTTGTTGAGATAATAAATTAGATTCTGTTTCTGAGAAAACAGTGAAGGCTTGAGGTGAGATAACTGGAACAATCTCTCCTCCTCCTAGAATAGTACATCCTAGTAAGTAAGTTGGCAAAGTTACCGTTTCATCGAAGGATTTAACTAATAACTTTTCTTCACTGAGTAGATTATCTACCATTACCAAAAACGGATGGGAAGAACTTTCTAGGATAATTGCAACTTGAGATTTTACAGAAAGATCGCAATTATTTTTGTCAGATAATAATTTAGATAAATGTAGAACAGGAATTGATTTATTTCTCCATTTTACTCGAGAATAATTGGGTTTTTGCCACACTAATTCTGATACTGGAATTGTTTCTATAACACTAGATGTAGGTATAGCGAGAAGACGATGTTGCCAGCGAATTAAAAATAAGGACATAAAGTTAATATTCAGGGGAATATTAATAGTAAAAGTAGTTCCTTTATTCTCTTCGCTTGTGACTTCAATTGTTCCTCTTAGTTTTTGTATTTTATTGCGAACAATATCTAAACCAACTCCTCTTCCCGCCAATTCACTAGCTATGTCTATAGTAGAAAAGTGTGGGTGAAATATCCATTCTAAAATTGATTCTTGGGATAATTTATCAAAGGTTAGTTTTGAAGAAATAAGGTCTTGATCTTTAGCTTTTTGATAAACCTTATATAAATCAATTCCTTGACCATCATCCTGAACAATTATTGTTAACTGGTGATTCTCAATGCTTGCAGATAGCTGAATTGTAGCATTTTCAGATTTATTATGAGCCAATCTTTCTGATGTTAATTCAATACCGTGGGACAAAGCATTATTAATTAAATGAGATAATGGTACCTGTAACTGCTCTAATAAAATTTTATCAATTAAAACATTCTCTCCCTGAATAGATAAATTAACCAACTTATTAGAGCGAATAGCTACTGATTGTACTTGGGGCAAAAATCGCTGAGCAATTGTTTTAAACGGAACTAATCTACATTCTGTTACGTTATTATAAAGGGAGTCAATATTCGTCTCAAATCCATCTAAATTATCAGAAACATCTTGATTAATTAGATTCAAATCAGCATAATTTTCTTGAAATTGAAGCATTAATTCTTGAAAGCTTTGTAAACTGCTGTGTATTTCTGTGTATTGATCTAATTCTAAACTATCAAAATCTTCCTGGTGATTTAATGCAATAGAAGTGGGAGCAATAGCTAACTGGTTATAAAAATTTTGTACTTGTTCTTGAATCGGTTCAAGTTGACGAGAAATACTTCTTATTTTTCGAGTAACTTGAGATAATTGTTCTTGTCTTAGTCTCAATCTTTCCCTGATTACCAATAATTCTTCTACTTTGTTTGTCATTATATCTAGTCTTTCCGAGGAGATTCGTAAATTCAAAGAAGATAAAGAATTTTCTGCGTGATTAGAAATATTATTGTTTTCGGTATCAATTTCTGATTTCAATTGCCTGGTATAAGGTGCATTCTCTGGGACATAATTCGTATTTTTAGCAGAATAAAAATCTAAAAAATTAGCAATTTTTTTCGATAATTGAGCATCTATAAATATTTCTTTCTCTTCATCTGCTTGATGTAATAAAATTGTTATTTCAGTAACTACAGATGTTAACAACTCCCAACCTTCTTTGGTCCGTTCATTAGGGTGCTTTTGAAAAATTGCTAAGATATCTTCAAACCCATGAGACAGTTCCATAATACTAGATAACTGAGCCATTCCTGCACCTCCTTTTAAAGAATGTGCAGCCCTCAATAATTCAGTAAAATCAGCATTTTCATATCCTTTTTCTACCTCTATTTTTAAGATAGAAAGATATTCGGGTGCATCTTCATCTAAAAAGCACTGACGTGCTTCTTGTGTCATTTCGGCAAGGGTAACGTCATCTAGTTCAAATTTCATATTTTCCTCAATTTATAATATGAAGCTTCTCAAAAAGTCTGGGGGGACTCGCCGAAAGTTAGGGGACAAAG
>NZ_JARVCN010000291.1:0-4035 GCF_038442745.1 Crocosphaera sp. Alani8 | reverse complement strand
ATCCCCCTGGACAGCTACTCTGTAAGGACTTTTGGCTAGTATAGCCAAAATGTCCCAACATGGAGTACGCTGGCTTCCCTGACGGGAAGGTGACAAACTAACACCCTAGATGGCAGCAAAATCGGTCAAATCCGACAGCTAGGGGCGTAAAAAAAGCCCGTTACTAGAGGTTACTGGACGTTACTAGACGTTACTCTTCGTTGTTAAGGGTCATGATTGGTTATCGATTTAGGGTCAGATCCGGGTCAAAAACCGAGTCAGGGTCGCTGATCTGATAACGAATAGTGACGTTAGGTAGGGGTCAGTAACGTTTAATGACAAATAGTGACGTTTAGTGACATTAAATAAGTATTAAGAAAATCGGGGTTTTTTAGAAAGTTGAGAGATAAAGAAAAAAAACCACGGCCTCTGTAACTAAAAAAATGGCAGTGGATGTGTTGAGTGTAAGTCATGAGGAGTGTATGAGCGAAACATTGCAGGGGGGAGACTCAATGAGTGCTGAGTTAAATGACTCTCAGGAGCTACCCATTACCCATAAGTCTGAGTCTCAGATGGAAACTGTGGTTAATCATGGTGAGCAGCAATATAAGGATAAAACCCCTCGCAGGAGATCAAAGGGTGCTAAATCCCAGACACCGCTTAAAAAGGTCGTTGTCTGCTTTGATGTGGGGAGTTCGTTAAATAAAATTCTTTATCAAGTGGAAGGATCTGATGTTCAATATATGGTGATGGAGCCTGAACATTTGGCGTTACCTCCAGAGTCCGTTGCTTCGCTGCCGGTAGATTCTGGAATGGGAAGACCAGAAGATAATGCTTGGATTCAGTTTAAGAAGGGAGAAAAGTGCCATGCAGTGGGGCGTGTGGCTGATGATTTCAAAGCTTCTGTCAATTTAAAGACGTTAAAGTGGGAAATCGCTACCCCGAAGATTTTGGGAGCTATTGGAGCGATCGCAGAACGAGAAGGGTTAGGAACTGAGTTCCGTTTAGATTTAGGTGTGTTGCTGCCTTTCGGTGAGATCACTTCAACGGAACAGTTAGAGTCGGAATTAAAGTCGTCCCTGCGTGGGTTTTACTTTCGCCACCAACGTCTAAAGGTGAAGTTAGAACGATATAAGTGTGTCCCGGAAGGCAGTGGACTGGCCATGTGGACGGGTATGAATGACCGGTCTGCTTTTACGAGAAAAAATGTCGCCTTTTTGATGTTTGGGCATCGGAATACGTCGAGTTTGTTTTTTAGGAAAGGCACGCTCTGTCGTCAACTTTGCAGTACCACTGAGCTTGGTTTTTATGATTTAACCGATAAAATGGGGCATAAGGTGGCAGGATTGTCAAGAAATGATGTCTTACGAGCGATTAAGACCCAACATAACGGTTATTGGAAACAAGGGTCTTGGCCGAAAAAGATTGCCAGTGAGATAAATTGGTCGGTGATTACAAAGTCGACGGATAAAGAACGAGCAGCCATTGAGGTATCGAAGCTCTCAATGGCTTACGATACGAGTTTAAGGGAATATTGGGCGTTAGTGTCTGATTGGTTAAATTCGACGTTACGGCCAAAGACAGAAATTGATGGGGTGTTCTGCTGTGGTGGGGCTGCCGAATTTTTGTTGGATCTGGTGTCGGATTATTTTGAGGGCATAGAGGTGTTGATGCCTTCCGCTTGTCCTTCGGAATTGGGAGAGGCGTTAAGGATCGATAAGGAGATTAAAGAGAACAATGAGGAGTTTCTGAAACTGAACTTGATTAACCGTTTTACGGATGTTTGGGGCTTCTTTTCCATTTTCTCTGGTTATGAAGTCGAGCAGAAGGAGGCGGCCTAATGGTGTCAAAAGAAACGGATAAACATATTAAACTTCGTGCGAATCCTGATTCGGGACTGGGTAAGTGTATTAGTTATTTACAGGAGAATCCTTTTAATCAACAGATGTTGGCTGCACAAACGTTAGAAGCTCGTTTTTTGCCGTTTGTGATGGATAAGAATGATCCTCAGTTTCAGGGGATCGCTATTCAGTGTGCTGAACAGTGTTTAAGTTGGGCTAGGGCGATCCAACAATATGCTTCACTGAATATGGATTTAGAAGTAGTAGATCAGCAAAAAATTAGGGAAAGGCTGTCCCATCCGACTCAGTTGGTCTCTGTGGCAATGCCCATTGAAGAGGATGATGATGAGTCGAATGATGATCTTCTGTTAAGTGAACAGGAACAAAGGCAAGCTTATGGTGAGGATCTTATGAAGAGTATGATGCTTTGAGCAAAAAATCGCTGTGTGTGGTTCTATTTCTTTCCTCATGAGGGTAGCCTTATCCAGCGATCGCCATCAGGCTTGAAGTGATCCAAGATTTTCTTGTTTAGTCCTCTAGGGTTGCTTTGGCCTTTTCTCCACTTAGTAATATTTTGAGTGCTGGTTGTAAGGATCTTCTCTTGTTGCAAAATTCTCTGTACTTCCCTATCGGTGAACCTTTGAGTTACTTCACCGACTTCAATTACATTTTTATTGTCTTCCACTCCTTCTCCCTTTTTGATGTCCTTTTTGTCTGAGGAGGGGTTAGTCTGAGGGGGAATATCTTGATTTTGGCTTGTTAAGTCTGATAATTCGGGAAAACTTAACTCTTCATCTTCTATTGTTTGTCCGAATTCTATAGGAAATTCGTGTGTATTGAAAACCTCTGTTGATGCGGTTAATGGTTCTGTTGTGGGGAGATCGGCTTGATAGGAGGCTAGGGTTGGCTTTTGGAGTGCCATCGCTTCATTAATACGACTCCCCACTGATGACTCCACTTGAGAGTTAATAACGCTACTTAGTAACTCCACTAACTCCTTTTCTTTTTCTGACTCTACTGTACCGTTAATAACTCCTTTGAATAACGACTCTAGCTTATTCTCTACCAATGACTCTATAGTGGAGTTGTCCGGAAACTCTACTTGAGTCACGGCATTATTAGGGGTATTAACTCCACTTTCATGATTAGGATGTAATGGCATAGCACGGATAGCCCTGCTGATGATCTGAGATTTGCTCACCCGATAATTACCGGCTAACTCCCCTAGTAGCTGAAAGTCCAGATCGTCTAAATAGGCTGAAACCTTGTTTTTATCGGTTGCCATCGCTTATAACTCCTTAGTAACTTTATAATAACTCTACTTTAAAATAACTCTATTATAACGTTATTGACTCCATCTAAGTAACTCTACTATAAAGTTACTTTGGGTCTCTGTTTTCGGTTGACTTCGGTGGTTTTGTTCCTCTAGAATGTATCTTGTAGGATACATTCTCCCAATGAAATCGACAATTGACATCAAGCTCTTAGAGACTGATGAGGGAAAAGTCCCTTTTGAAGAATGGTACGATTCACTGAGGGATAAAATCACCAAAGTTAGGGTTAGACGGCGTTTAGACCGTATTGAACTAGGGAATTTTGGGGATACCTCTTCAGTAGGGGAGGGCATTTATGAACTACGGCTGCATTTCGGGTCAGGATATCGAGTCTATTTTACCCGTGTCGGAAATACGGTCATCGTACTTGTCGGGGGCGGGGACAAAAGTAGCCAAAAGAAGGATATCGCTCAAGCCAAAGCTCTATGGAGGCAATATAAGGATGAAGCTCAAAAGTATGCAAGAAAGCTTGGATCGTGATTTACGAGATCCAGAATATGTGGCTCTTTATCTCAATGATGCGCTACATGAAGGCTCCCCGGAAGAGTTTTATCTCGCTTTGAGAAATGTCATCAAAGCCAACCAAGGGATGAGTCAGATAGCCATAGAAACCGATCTAGGAAGAGAAAGTCTTTACAAGGCACTGTCAGAGTCAGGAAATCCCCAATTTTCAACGGTAAGTAAAATCGTTGGGGCTTTAGGCTTGCAAATCTCTATCGAACCTGTGGGTTTAAATTCCTAATCTGTCTCCTGCCCTTGGATCATAGTTATGAAGATCATTCAATCAATGAGAGAATGGGACGTGAGAAGGATATCTTGAACGTTCCTGGTTCTAACGGTTTTAGTTGAAATATTTATGTAGTGTTACGGTAGCCGTTCAT
>NZ_JARVCN010000290.1:0-4040 GCF_038442745.1 Crocosphaera sp. Alani8 | reverse complement strand
GACTTGCTAATAATTCTGCTCCCATTTCGGGGATTTTATCACAAATAATTTTGAAAATTGGGTCATGACGTAAGTAATTACTATCATTGGTGTCTTCATATCCTGCTGCTATTTGATAGATTCTTTGACTTACTAACTGAAACAGCGGTGCGACCCCGCGCCTTTGTAAGGCGCAAGGGAACGCGCACCAAGAGAGTGAATGTTTGACTTTATGTTGTTCTCTATTATCTTCTAAGCAAGTTGAAATTCCTTGAGCAACTTTCAGATTTCCTTCTGCTTGCTTAACCAATAACAATCCTGCATCTGAAGTTAAGTCTAGTCCCGAAAAATTGACCTCCAATGGTTTCTTTACTTTAAAATTAAAGGGCAGTTTTTCTGAAGACTTTTTCATTGACTATTGATTGATTTATCTAACCTTTATCTCTTTCTTTATTCTAGGCTAAAATAAACTTTTTGTAAACGATTTTTGATAGTTAGATAATCAATAGTTAGTAATAGATAAAAATTACAGACTGTTATTGGGGTCAAATCTATATATTCTTTATGGTACAAGGCTTTCAGGCTTTTTCTTAATGCTCTCATGAATAATGCAGGTTAACTATTACAATACTAGCCAAGAAGGAAATTTCCCATCTGTGTCTAGCTTGATTCTTAATTTTCACCAATACTATAGACCTCTTGCAAAAGTCTTTTATGGTATGATTAAGGATTATGCTTTTAAAATCTATGCTCATTGTTCAAATCAGGAATACAGCAAAAAGCAACGTTTGCGGTCAGCTTCGCTGTGCCTTTGGCAGCGCCAAATTTCCCAAAAGATGACTGCAAAAAATTTACTATCAAGGAACTTTAGAATTTTGGAATAACCCTTCATCATACCACGAATTATTTTTGCAAGAGGTCTATTGGTTTAAAATTTAGTTAATATTAATATTGAGAATGTTTGTATTACGAAAACTAGCGAACCCATGATTACAGCTAAACTTTAACTAATGCAAATATACATAACTTTACTTTATGAAGATAAACATAGTAGTCTTGCAAAGATCAAAGGTTTTGCTCCATAATTATACTTTTTTAAAAAGTTTTACAACGGAACCATCTATTAAAAAAATTCTTAGAATATGCACAAAAAAAACTGTTTTCGTTTACTGCCTTCTTTTTTTAGCGTAGGGCTTTTTGGCTTATCTTTTTGGACAATTCATCAATATTTTCATCATTATAACGTTCAAAACTTTGAGCAAAGCTTATCGGCAGTTTCTCTATCTAATTTTCTTGGGGCGATCGCTTTGACAAGTCTCAATTATTTAATAATGACGGGATACGATTACCTCGGATTAATGTATGTAGGTCATACTCTTCCTTATCCAAAAACCGCTTTTGTTGCTTTTATTTGTTCTGGAATTAGTCAGAATGTGGGATTTCCTGTATTAAGTAGTGGCATGATTCGTTATCGTTTCTATTCGACTTGGGGGTTATCTCTCGTGGATATTGCTCAGGTATCTGCTTTTTGCGATCTCAGTTTTTGTTTGGGTTTGTTTGCTGTCGGAGCAATTATTTTTTTAAACGAACCATTGGAAGTTCCTAATTTATTACATTTACCGTTCAACTCGGTTCGACCATTGGGGGAACTTTTTATAGTCATTGTTTTTAGCTATTTATTCCTAACACTTATTCGTCAAAAACCTCTTAAACTGGGAAAATGGAAATTACCTCTGATCAGCTTTAGATTAGCTGTTAGTCAGTTAGTTGTAGCAACTCTAGATTGGTTATTAGCGGCAGCGGTTTTTTACGCTATTTTAAGCCATTCTATTCCTTTATCCTATTCAGCTTTTTTAGCTATTTTTATGTTAGCTCGCATGGCAGAATTAGTGAGTAATGTCCCAGGAGGTGTGGGGATTTTTGAAGTCGTTATTCTTGTCTCTCTATCCCAGTTTATTGCTTCTAAAGAATTATTTGGTTTTTTGTTGATCTATCGTGGAATTTATTATTTTATTCCTTTGATATTATCAGGTTTATTGTTCGGAAGACATGAAGTCAAACAGGTTCTTAAGAAAAAGTAAAGATACCTCTTTCTGTTAAAATCTGTGAATAAAATGCTGAAAATCCTTAGATCAAGGCATTTAGTATGTTTAACTTTTGAATAATATTAAAACCCTTATTTATCTTTTAGCCTTATGAACCTTGAACAACTCCTCTCTCTACTAAGAAGAAAGAGGCATTCTCTCAAAAACAAAGTTCTTTTTCGTTTTTTTGGGTTATTGGTTGTATCTATACTGATCGTTCAGTGTGGCAGGAACTTACCCACTTTGAGAAACTCTCCTGTTACCCTCACCACTTTATTGATTGCCGAAGAAGTGGCAGAGTGGCAACCCTTCGTAGCGGAGTTTGAACGAACCCATCCCCATATTCGCATAAATCTAGTAGAAGGCCCGAATGCCACCGATCAGATTGAAGACCTTTATACTTCCTCTTTTTTATTAGGAAATGCTCCCTACGATTTAGTCTTTATGGATATTATTTGGGTACCAAAGTTTGCTGCAGCTGGTTGGTTGTTGGATTTGTCGGAGCGTATTCCAGAAGCTGAATTATCGACTTTTTTAGAAGGAGATATTGAAGGAGGCCGCTATCAAGGAAAACTTTATCGAATGCCTTTGCGCTCAGATGCGGGAATGCTTTACTATCGTAGCGACTGGTTAGAACAAATCGGTGCTGAACCTCCAGAAACTTTTGATGAGCTTCTCCAAATCTCTAAAACCATACAAAACAAAGGGTTATCTAAATGGGGATACCTTTGGCAAGGAAAGCAGTATGAAGGATTAGTGGCAATGTTTGTCGAAATTTTACACGGATATGGAGCTTTTTGGATTAATCCAGAAACTTTAGAAGTCGGACTAGATCAACCAGAAGCTCTCCAAGCTGTTAACTTTCTTGGTCAAACTATCTCAGAAGGGATTTCCCCCTCTGGAGTAACCACTTATGATGAAGAAATTACTCGTCGCCTATTTCAAAATGGGGAAGCGGTTTTGTTACGAAACTGGCCTTATGTTTTTCGTCTAGCTTCCGAACCTGATTCTCCGATTAAAGGAAAATTTTGGATTAAACCCATGGTTCACGCCCCAGGAAAATCAAGTGGTGCCTGTCAGGGGGGATGGGGACTTGGTATAGCAAAGAGTAGTTCTCACCTTGAGTCAGCTTTGGAGTTTATCAAATTTTTCACCAGTGAGGAAATCCAACGCCAGTACGTGCTGGCAACGGGGTATGTTCCTAGTCGTCGTGGGTTGTTGAATGACCCAACTATTGTGACAAAATATCCTTACTATCCTCAATTATTAGAAGTGTTAGAAAACACCGTCTTACGCCCCCCTATTGCTCAATATTCTGAAGCTTCTGATATTTTGCAACGTTACCTTAGTGCGGCGTTGACTGGTACAATGAGTCCTGAAAATGCGATGAAGCAAGCAACCAGGGAAACGCAAGAATTATTAAAATTATAGAAGACTTGAAGAGAAGCGCACCGGCTCTTCCAAGAATATGGGGTAAAATGTAGCGGTAGCTACGTTTTATCTCTCTAAAGCCAATAGACTTGTCCGAAAATTAAATTTGTGGGAAAAAAGAGAAGGAAATCAAGATACTCTCGTTACAGTTAATGACCAATCATGACCGAATACATTAGACTTGTCCGAAAATTAAATTTGTGGGAAAAAAGAGAAGGAAATAGAGATACTCCCGTTACAGTTAATGACCAATCATGACCGAATACACCCGTCAACACCCTCAGTTAGCCAAGCAAATAATCGGACTAGTAGGTTATCAAGTTTGTATTGAGGGATAAAGTCGCTTCAGTTTTATACGAGCGTCGGGGGTGGTAAATCGCCAATTAATCGAACTAGCTTTTTGATTTCTCTCTTCTTCCCAAGCAGAAATTTCTAATTTAAGAGTATCTTTATCGGGAATACGACGATTAAGACACTGACTATTTAAAACACTTAACCTGTATTATTCATGAAGAAAAAACAAAACCTAAAAAATAAGGAATTGGC
>NZ_JARVCN010000289.1:0-4100 GCF_038442745.1 Crocosphaera sp. Alani8 | reverse complement strand
ATACTGGTTTAAGACTTCCCTCTGCATCAGATCCCTGAAATCCATAAAGAGCCAAGAGTTATTAGGAGATCGCCATCCTTATGTAGCTACCAGTTTAATTAGTTTAGCCCTACTCTACAAAAACCAAGGAAGATACACAGAAGCAAAACCCTTGTATAAAGATGCTTTAGCTTTGTGTAAAGAGTTATTAGGAGATCGCCATCCTTATGTAGCTACCAGTTTAATTAGTTTAGCCCTACTCTACGATAAGCAAGGAAAATACTCAAAAGCAGAACCCTTGTTTAAAGATGCTTTAACTTTGTATAAAGAGTTATTAGGAGATCGCCATCCTTATGTAGCTACCAGTTTAAATAATTTAGCCCTACTCTACGATAAGCAAGGAAGATACACAGAAGCAGAACCCTTATATATTGAAGCAGTAGCTATTGCAGAAGAGAAATTAGGGGTTGATCATCCTTACACAGTTATCATGCGAAATAATTTACCTATGTTGAGAGAGTCTCAATCATAAAGATAGCTTTTCTCGGACTCATGAAGTACACCTAACTCCTGCCTTCTGCCCCCTGCCTTCTGCCTCAAAGAGATAACCTTTGTACCTCACAAATGTGAGAACTGCTATATTAAAAGTCTTATCTTGACTATCATTTATTCTTTATCTATAACAGTGTATCTGTGTTGAAAAATTATTGATCACTGTTGCAAAATGATTGCTTAATACCGAAAAATAATTGACACTTATTGCAAAATAATTGATCAATAGTCCTTAACTATTAACCACTGCTACTGAATAATTGACGCTTGTTGCAGAATAATTAATCAATAGTCCTAAATTATTGATCACCCTTCCAAAATGACTCCACTCTCCTTTTTTCCTCTGTAACTATTTACCTTTTACAGCAATTTTCATTTGCATAGATTACATAGTAAAAAAAATATACTCCCCACACTTCCCACTCCTCCCTGTTACTGAGCGAAGTCGAAGTACACTCCCCACCCTCACTCAGCCGAGATTTTGATACACCCAATTGAAAACTGCTATTACTGTTCAGCTATAGCTTTTCTCAGACTCATAAAGTACATATAACTCACATCTTGCACCTTCGATAAAACTGGCTAGTTTGTAAGCATTCAGCTATCAGCTATCAGCCATCAGTTGAAACATATCAATCTCTATCATCTACTGTGAGTGAGATTAAACATAAGCTTAACGCTTTCAGCTAAGACATGAAAGCCGAACGCTGTGCGATAGCGCCGGAACGGAGTGAGGAACTGCTTAATAATTTAAGTTTTTATGTGCTGGTGCAAGATGTCAGTTTAATATTTGCCACCAGTTTATAGCTTTTTTTGAACTCATAAAATACACCTAACTCCTGCCCCCTGCCCCCTGCCTTCTGACTCCTAAAACTAGAAAAATTTGTACTTCACAAGTATGAGAACTGCTATATACTCTTTACTCATAAAGAAATATTACAGACTGACTATTTACACTAATTAAAAGGGAAAAACTAAATTAACTCAAATTGCTGCTTGATTTTTGATTTCATTAACATTATGGTTATTAGAGAAAAAACAGACCTTTTTTTGTACCGCGCCCATGTTGCCATTGATAACGCTTTAACCTTTGTAGAAATTCAAACCTATCTTAATCAATACGGTTACACCAAAATTAAACTACAAGAAGGACAAAAACTCTACAACATTGCCTTAGAAGCTTGTCAGAAACAACAACAAGAATACGGACAACAAATGAGTTCCACAGAAACAGTTAATACTATGTGGAAAAAAGCCAAAGAAAGTTATATGCGCTGTGTTAAAATTTCCAGAGTAGCCTTTAAAAATAATACAGGAGTTGCTAGGGCATTAGGATTAAACGGAGAAAGAAAAAAGACCCTTTCAGGATGGTTAAACCAAGCTAAACAATTTTATCAAAATGCTTTAAATGATCCCGAAGTTCTCAAAAAGTTAACCGAATACGGAATAACAAAAATCAAATTAGAAGCAGCACAAAACGACACCGACGACTTAGAAACTGCTAGTTTAATGCAGGAAAAAGGAAAAGGAGACGCACAAAACGCCACTCAATTTAAAAATAAAGCCCTAACAAACTTACAACTTTGGTTAAGAGACTTTATTGCGATCGCAAAAATAGCTTTAGAAACTGAACCTCAACTATTAGAAGGACTTGGTATTTTAGAACGTTCATCGTAGGTTGTTAGCTATTAGTGTTTAGCTTTCAGCTATCAGCTATCAGCTATCAGCTTAAAACTAAGGCAAAAAAGCTGACTGCTGACTGCTGACTGCTGACGGCTAACTGCTATCTAAACATTAACTAAACTACGAGTATGACGCTCTTTTAGATAAGCCATAAATTCCCGTCCTTCCCGCAAACGACGTACTAACATTTGCGGATCTCCTAACATTTCTTTAACGATAGGTACAATGGTTTGACGACGGAAATAGAAACGACGATACATCTGTTCAACCCCTTCTTCAATTTCCGCAGCAGAAAGATTAGGATACTGTAAAGTAGAAAGTTGAATACCAGAACTTGCTACTAAATTCTTATTAGTAAACCAACCGTTTTCTTGCGCTTGTTTGTACAATTCTGTGCCAGGATAAGGGGAAGCAATAGAAACTTGAATTGTATGAGGACTAATATCACAAGCAAAGCGGATAGTGTCTTCAATAGTTTCTCTGCTTTCGTTGGGTAAACCGAGAATAAATGCCCCGTGTACTTTAATACCTAGTTTATTGCAGTTCTTCATGAACCTACGGGCAACTTCTAATTTGATGCCTTTTTTCACCCCGTCTAGTATCCCTTGATTTCCAGATTCAAAGCCTACTAATAAGAGACGTAAACCATTGTCTCGTAAAGTTTTTAGGGTCTCGTAATCTAAGTTAGCACGGGCGTTACAACTCCAAGTTAGGTCAAGCTTTTTCAAGTGTTCACTAATAGCCATAACCCGTTTTTTATCGATGGTAAAAGTATCGTCATCGAAGAAATATTCCCGAACTTCATCACCCCAAATGGACTTAGCTAAAGCCATTTCTTTGCCCACAGCTTCCGGACTTTTAGCGCGGTATTGATGTCCCCCGATGGTTTGAGGCCACAAACAGAACGTACATTGTGCCGGACAGCCTCTGCCTGTGTACAAGGAAACGTAAGGATGGAGTAAATAACCGATAAAATAGTTACGAAAACTGAGGTGTTGATCGTACATGGGGAAAACACTGGGCATAGAGTCCCAATCGTGAATTAACTCCCGTTCTTCGGTATGTTTAATGTTACCGGACTTGTCACGATAACTTAGCCCCTTAATCTCTTGGTAGGGTTTTCCTTCTGCTAATTCCTTACAAGTGTAATCAAATTCGTTGCGACAAACAAAGTCTATAATGGGGTGATCTTCAAGGGTTTTACTGGGTAAAACTGCAGCGTGCGCCCCTAATAAACCTACTTGTGTGTCGGGGTTTTGGGCTTTAATAGCTGAAGCACATTTGACATCGTTGGGTAAGGTGGGAGTACCGGTATACATAATAACCAGTTCGTAGTCCTTAGCAATTTTTAAGACATCCTCAACGCTTTGATAATGAGCGGGAGCATCCACTAACTTACTACCTGGAACTAAAGCCGCCGGTTGAGCTAACCAAGTGGGATACCAAAAAGAGGTAATCTCTCGTTTTGCTTGATATCTAGCACCTGCTGCCCCATCAAAACCCTCAAAAGAAGGAGGACTCAAAAATAAGGTTTTCTTCATGTTTTTTCCTTACCGTTAACATATTAATCGCGTACATTACTCATAGGTACACATACCGAATGAGCAAGTTTTCGTAATGCTAACGAATTTTCTCTTGACTGATCAATTAATTAATAAAGATGTAATCTATGGTAGTTAGCTGTTAGCTATCAGCGTTCAGCGTTCGGCTATCAGCGTTCAGCTATCAGCTATCAGCGTTCAGCGTACAATGAATCTCAAACAGCCGACGGCTGCCTCCTGCCTCCTGCCTCCTGACTCCTGACTCCTGACTCCTGACTCCTGACTCCTGCCTCCTGCCTCCTGCCTCCTGCCTCCTGCCTCCTGCCTCCTGCCTCCTGCCTCCTG
>NZ_JARVCN010000288.1:0-4101 GCF_038442745.1 Crocosphaera sp. Alani8 | reverse complement strand
CAAGCCCTTGCCTGGACTAGATTTAGTCGATGCGACATTTTTGCGTCGCTCCCCTCCGCACTTACACTTAAGCTTGCAACAGCTAGACTAGCTACTAATGCTGCTTTCTTGAACATAATTTTTTTGTCACTCCTCAAGAGTGCTGTTTTTCTAACGCGCGAACTATATCATTTAAAGTCAAAAATGTCAATAAAAAATCCAAATTAATTAATGGTCAATTGCTGAATTTGATAAGTTTCTGCTTGGTTGCCAATAGCTTCAATATGAGATGAGATATTCTCGGGAGTCAGGATTACCCCAAAATCTTCCGGCACTGCTTCAGAACTAAGATCCCCCAACATAATTCGCTCGGCAATTAACAGGCCAGTTTCATTAGTGTAGTGAATTGGATCAAGAAAATATTGCATTTCTTGGGTTTCATCTTGAGGCACTTTCTCCTTGGTTACAGTGTTATAGCCAGAAAAATCCCATAATGTCACATCCCCTTGAGAGGCCGCCACCATGGCCACAATTATTTTTTTCCAGGATTCCACCGTTTTGATATTCCTCGACTCCACCAACCATTCTTCAGCAATAACATGACCTGGTTCAATGAAAATAATTAGTTCAATTTGGCGATCGCGGCAAAGATCTAGAAGTTCTTGAAAAACGGAAAGGGTCTTTCTCCCATAGTTAAAGGCACTGGGATAGTTTCCATTTTGCATTTTAATGGCAATCTTTTTGAAATTTTTGGTTCGACTAACCCCAGGGTAGTCAGGATTCAAATAGCCTCGATCTGTGTAACGCTCGTGAGTTGTTTCTCGGCGATTGTAGAGTAGGGTAAATCCTGAATGGAGCAAAGTTTTGTAAGAGAAAAGACTACCCCAATTAGCCAAGACGACATTTTTTCCGGCAAACCCAGAATTAGGAAAATCTTGACTAGGTAAAACTTCCGGACGGCGCACATCGAATAGACTCAGATTTAGTCCCAAAATCACCTTTTTCAGGTCTTGATGTTGGTCAGCATATTTAAGTATTTCAGACACCTGATAGAGACTAGCGGACTTGATACCCCCGTTGTAAGCATTTAACCCAGCAAAAGCAGGTGCTTCGGGATTGAGTCCCCAAAATACCCTTGAGTTGCCCACTAACAAAGTATCGTAATTCTCCTCTGCTAATTCCAAGGATTTAACTCGACTGCTTCCTTGACGATCTACGAAGGGTTTAACTTCATTAAAATTTCCCTCAATGGCACGAAAAATATCAGCCGGGTCTATTGCCCAATTAAATCCAGCAATGAGAGTTAGACTGGTGAGTAGTGAGCCAAAATAAATTTTTCCATAACGGGCGATCGCAGACATTGTATTTTAGAAAATAATTGGACAATTAGAACTGAAAATAAATAAATTCCTGTTGCCGACCCACTGAAAGAATAGCAATTAAAGTGAGTATAGCTGAGATTACCGCCCAATAAGGGGTTATTTGCCAGCGTTGTTTCAGCCAAAAGCGTTGATACCAGTTTTTAGGGGTAGGGATGGGGTAATGGTCCAGAGCAGGTTGATATTTTTCCAACCATTGTTGAGTGTTGGGGGTTAACACCGCAATTGCTAACAACAAGCCGAGCCAAAATAACACTCTAATTAGCTTCAATTGAGTAGTTGGAAATAACACATCTGACCACATTTGTCCCTGGGCAAAATTGGGAAGTACAAAACCGCCTCCAGCAAACATTCCACCCCAGACATTAGTGGCTTCTTGCATACTGTCAGCTTTAGCCCACACCAACGCTACACACCAGAGAAAAAAGGTAACACACCAACCAAGTAAATCGCTCCACCAGGTACGATGATTGAGGTTATGTCCCAAACGGCGGCGAAGTTCTCGCCACTGTTGATAACCAATCAAATACACTCCATTGATGGCACCCCAAATCAGATAATTCCAGCCCGCACCGTGCCAAATTCCAATCAACAGCATCACAATTAAGGTACTGGTGGTGGTTACTAGATTGGTATTGCCGGCATTCATAGATACTGTTTTCGAGGATAAAGCCAAATTTTGTAAATAACGAGATAAAGGAAAAAAGACATATTCTCGCATAAATCGAGTGAGAGTCATGTGCCAGTTACGCCACAGTTGACTGATTTTCACAGATTTATAGGGGGAATTAAAATTAATTGGTAATCGGATGCCGAAAGTTCGTGCGGCACCGATAGCCATATCTGTGTAACCGGAAAAATCAAAATACAGTTGTAGGGCAAAGGCAATGGCACCGACCCAAGCTTCGGCGCAAGTTAGTGGTTGATTAAAGACTGCCGTATTGAACACTTTTGTGGCAATTGGGGCAATATTATCTGCTAGGACTGTTTTTTTAAATAACCCCATAGAAAACATTGTCACCCCAACCAGTACATTTTCTGGGTTCAAGCGAAAACTTTTCTGACGTTCAAATTGAGGAATTAACTCACGATAATAAACAATTGGACCAGCAATTAACTGAGGGAAAAAACTGATAAATAAACAATAGTTAGCAAAACTATTTTCTTTGACTTTACCCCGATAAACATCTACTAAATAGGCAATTTGTTGAAATGTAAAAAAAGAAATTGCCAGGGGTAAAAAGACTCTTAGCAGGGGAAAATTTGTATTTATCAGGCTATTTAGGGACAATATGGTTAAGTCTGCATATTTGAAATAGACTAAAACACCTAGATTTAAAGTTATTCCTAGACGTAGTAACCAGATTTTCTTCAAGGGTATTTCTATTTCTCCTGCTAAGGCGCTGCCCAGGAAAAAGTTGAGAAACATAGAGAAACAAAACAGCCCCAGATAGTTGATATTCCACCAACTGTAGAAAAACAAAGATGCTACCACCAGCCAAATAAGCGCCAGTTGGCGACTTCCCCAAGTGCCTAAGCCATAAAATCCGAGTAATGTAATCGGCAGAAATAGAAAAATAAAGACATAGGAGTTAAACAGCATAACTGATGCCTCTTACTAGGGGTTTGATTCATTAACTGCCAATAAATGGTTCCCTAGATATTGGGACAATGTTGCTATTGTGTTGTACTGATACATTAAAGTGGGATCATTGAATTCTTGTTCCAACCAGTCTTCTAGTTCTGCCATAATACTGACTACATCGTAGGATTCCAAATTATAGCGATCGAAGGGAATATCAACACCCACATCTTCTGGTTGCATGTTAAGCTGAGTGGCTACACGGACTACTAACCAATCTTGAATGGTTTTAGGAGAAATTACCTCAGCAGGGGCATTTAATGGAGACATAAGCAACAAAAAGAAAATTCTTGGACATAAAATGTTGCAATCTTAGCACGTTTTGCAACTGCTCGGTTTTTACCACCTTAGAGGTAGGGATCTTAAACTCCTCAAGACAATATTTTCTCGCCAAACTGGGTCTTGAATGCTACCGGAAAACTTTGGTAATCCTTGGATTAAAGCATTTAAAACAATCGGCACTTCTAACCGCGCCAAACCGACTCCAATACAAAAATGCCGACCCGCCGCAAAAGCCAAATGACGATTATTTTTGCGTTCGATATCAAAGCGATCAGGATCTGGAAATTGACTAGGATCACGATTAGCTGCTCCCAAACATAGAACCACATTTTCTCCAGGTGCGATGGCCTGTCCACCTATGTTTATTGCTTCATTAGCCACCCGCATGACATATTGGGTAGGGCTTTCGTAGCGAAAAATCTCTTCAGCTGCACTGGCGGCCAATTCAGGATTATGGCGTAGTAGAGCTAACTGTTGGGGATGGTTGAGTAAGCTTAAGATCCCATTGCTAAGGGCCGCAATGGTGGTTTGTTCCCCGGCTACAAAGGTCATAATACACAGATGAATAATTTCCCCATCACTGAGGCGTTCACCTTTGCTTTGAGCATGAATTAATTCTGTTAGTAGATCCCCTTGAGGATTCTCTCTTCGTTGGGCAATCGCTACTTTGAAATAAGCCACAAACTCAGTAGAAACCTGGTTCATAATGGTACATTCTTTAAGCGATCGCAAGGGATCAAATAAGCGAAACAAAACCGTTGCCCAATCGTATCTTCTCAAAAAGCCAGGGGTCACTCGCTGCGAAAACTTAGGCCAAAC
>NZ_JARVCN010000287.1:0-4108 GCF_038442745.1 Crocosphaera sp. Alani8 | reverse complement strand
TTTACCTCTTATTTTTGATAGTTAAATAGTCAATAATTAGTAATAGATAAAAATCACAGACTGTTATTGGAGTCAAATTCCCATATTCCTGATGGCATAAGGCTTTCAGGCTTTTTCTCAATTCTTTCATGAATAATGCAGGCTAGTGGAACTATTGCGCACCAGTAACAATGAGTCCATACTTCGGCAAGCTGCTGAGAGTTTAGAAAGAATAGATCCTGGCAACCCTGTAGCTATTGATGCTCTCGTGAAACTATTGCGCATCAGTAATAATGAGTCTATAATCCAGCAAGCTGCTGAAAGTTTAGGGAAAATAGATCCTGGCAACTCTGTGGCTATTGATGCTCTCGTGAAACTATTGCGCACCAGTAACAATGAGTCTATAATCCAGCAAGCTGCTGGGAGTTTAGAGAAAATAGGTGCTGGCAACCCTGTAGCTATTGATGCTCTGGTGGAACTATTGCGCACCAGTAAGGATCGGCACATACTTCGGCAAGCTGCTGAGAGTTTAGGGAAAATAGGTGCTGGCAACCCTGTCGCTATTGATGCTCTGGTGGAACTATTGCGCACCAGTGACTATGAGTACAGACTTGAGCAAGCTGTTGAGAGTTTAGGGAAAATAGGTGCTGGCAACCCTGTCGCTATTGATGCTCTAGCAGAACTATTGCGTACCAGTAACAATGAGTACCTACTTCTGCAAGCTGTTGAGAGCTTAGAGAACATAGATCCTTGCAACCCTGTATCTGTTAAGGCTCTGGTGAAACTATTGCGCACCAGTAACAATCATTACGAAGGACTTCTGGTAGCTATATATGGTTCATGGGAAATAGATCCTGGCAACTCTGTAGCTATTGAGCCTCTGGTGGAAAGGATTTTGAATAGGGTGAATAGTGCTTCTCAGCGACGTTTGGCTGCTGAAACTCTAGAAAAAATTGGCAATGGTAATATCAAACTAATTGAAAAACTCCGAAACCTTCGACATGATCAAGATACGTATACTCGCTGGCTTATTGATGACATTTTAAAGAAAATAGATACATCTCACCAAGACTCAGAACAAAATCAGGAACAGGAATTATCCTTATTTTTAGACATCACCAGAGTTCAAGCTACAGTTGATTATTACTTTACCCTCAAAGACTCTCGAAAAGCTAAATTTTGTTATCATCGCATTCTTGCTTGTCTGGATAAAATGCAAACAGGAACCGATATTTTTACCCGACGCACCTTATTAGAATCCTATTTAGATACATATCAAAGAATTATTACCTTTGCTCTCAAACAACGAGACTTTAAACGACTGTTTTTATATACAGAAATTTTCAGAAATCGTTATTTAGTAGAAAGACTGGCTAAACAAGATATTCCTTTACCTAATACCCTATCTTCTGAACTCTCTCAACAGATACAAGAAGCCAAAAGAAGAGAAAAAAAGGCACTCAATATTTATACTAATAAACAGACTAAAGGTTTACCAGAACCAGAATTAAAAAAATTTGCTCAACAATGGGATAACGCTAAAGCAGACTTAGAAAAGTTATATCAGCAAGTAGCTAAAGATGAACCAGAGTTCATTGCTAAAACAAAAGTAACCCCATTATATTACTCAGAAGTTCAAGAAAGATTGCCCTCAGATACAGCAATCATAGAATTTTTCTTCACTAAATATAAACTAATTACCCTGTTAATTCTTCCTGGGGTAGAATCTCCCCGTATTCCTGATGCGTTATCCGTTGACTTATCCTCAATCAACTTAAAAGATATTGCTGATAATTGGATCAATAATCTCAGTTCTCAATCAAAAGATAAACAAGAAGACATTGAAAAGACAAAAATTGATTTAGATAATATTATTGATCAGCTTTCCATCTTTCTCAGATTTAATCAACTGCTTAACTTCATTCCCGATAACATAGAAAATCTAATTATCGTTCCCCATAACTACTTGAATTTATTTCCTATTCATGCTCTTTGGATTAACAAAAAAGAAAATAAACGCCTCATAGATAAATTTTCTGTCAGCTATTTTCCCAGTTTACAAGTATGGAAAATCTGCCAAAAGCGTCGGCGATCGCAACAATCTTTATTCGCTATAGAAAACCCAACCCAAGATAAAGACTTAATCTTTGCCAAAGCAGAAATAGCTAGTATTTCTCAACATCAAAATTTTGACCAACAACAAACTTTAAAGCCCAAAAATACAACTGTTGAAAACATTTTAAAAAATGCACAAAACTATCACTGTTTACACTTTTCTGGTCATGCAGAATACAATTTCAAAAACCCTTTGCACTCCTATCTGATGTTATCCAATAACACCACAGATAACCTCACCCTAAATACCATCTTCTCAGACTTACATATACCCCACACAGACTTAGTTATCCTTTCCGCTTGTTGTACCGGTGTGGTGGATGCTGATCAACCCACAGAAGAACATTTAGGACTACCTACAGGGTTCCTTTTAGCCGGCGCAAAAGCAGTTATTGCTAGTCAATGGAAAGTCAACTCGATCGCCACAGCATTCCTCTTTGATGAATTTTACCATCAATTGAAAATTACGGATAATAAAGCATTTGCCTTGAAAAAAGCCCAAATATGGTTACGTTCTTGTTCTGCTGAAGAGTTAATAAAACGTGCTGAAAAATGGAAAAATAAACTAAAAAGTAACGAGAGAATCGATTTAGAAGTTAAGCTAGAATTATTAGAAGGTACTCCTTTTGAAAGTCCTTATTATTGGGCGGCTTTTACCTTAACAGGATGTTAAATTATGGACAATCGAGATCAACTTATTTGCGACGCTTTTTATGATATTGTTTCTACTCAAATGACTGAACTAGAAAAGGAGTTAGGTGAGGGAATAAAATTAACCATTGCAACTTATCTTGATCAAGTACCCAATGAAAAACAGGATGATTGTGAAGTGATGGCAGAACATATTAGTAATTTTTGTTATCAACAAGGGAACAAAATACTAGAAGAATACCTCAAAGATATTTATAAAATAAAAGCAGGGGAGGACTTGAATATAGCTGTTGAAAAAAATAAAAGTCCTAAGCGAGAATCACTGTTACCACGGGAAAATAATCCAACTATAGATAATGACAGTCGTGATAGTCTGCGTGGTTTAAATAATTGGAAAACCAGCATTTTGACGCAAGAAAATAATGATGATAATGCCAATGAACAACCCCAAAACTGAACTAATATGCCCAACGTTACATTTATATTATTATGTCTTGTCTGATGGCATGAATGAAGATTCAAAGACACGACAAGAAAAACGAAATACTTTTACTAAAAATTTAGAAAAAATAACTTCTCATCTCAGCAGTGAAACAGGAAAAAATGCCAAAGATTTTGTTAATTTAGTTTCTTTTGATTCTAATTTTTCTAGTTTACCGTCTAAAAGTATTCTTGATTTTTCTCATGTTCCCTCGGAATGTCAACAGTTTGAGGATGGACTTTTAGACTTAAAAACAAATATTTTTTGTAGCTTTCTAGGAGTTTTTCTCTTAAATGATACCTATTTATTACGACTAACTAATTATATTCCCACCGAAGAAGGACAAAAACCTCTTAATAGTTTTTCTAATCTTAGTGAATATGTCAATGACTTACAATTGGAATTAGGACAAACAATAATCTTAGCAGGAATACTTCCAGAACAAACCACCAGTGAAGAAAATAATCTTATTGCAAACCATTGTTTAAGTGAATATTATAACCAAGCAATTGATCCTAAAAATATAATCAGTAATGAATTTTTAGGCTGTCCTTTTTATATTTATCCTCAAAAAGTTAAAGTTCAACAACCTGATAACTATATTGTTGATTCTGTTAAATTAGTTTGTGTATTTCTTTATAAAAGCGAAGATATAGAAAGCAAAGCAGATGATATTTATCCTATTTTTCAAGACTTACTATTAAGCTATCACAAAATTAACTTTTTTTATGCCCAAAGTCGTATTTTAAAAAATCGTCTAGAACAACAATATAAAGATATTGAATGTTTAACCGAAGAATACACTAAACAACCCTGGAATAGACAAGCATTGGAAGCTTCTCAAAAAGTCTGGGGGGACTCGCCGAAAGTTAGGGGACAAAG
>NZ_JARVCN010000286.1:0-4111 GCF_038442745.1 Crocosphaera sp. Alani8 | reverse complement strand
TCATCCCTCGATTTTCGTCCCTCAATCGGGGATTTCTCGCCAGGAATTAGTTAAACCACAGACATTCCATAAAAAGGGATAACTTCTGACCAATGGGGACATTTTCCTTGTTGCCATTGATAATAGGCTAATTCTAAAACACTACTGGCAGTCATACCTAAGTTTGATGGTGTTATTAATGGTTGACAAGAGAGGTTTAAATCTTCTAGTTTCTTGTTCCACAATTCAGGTTCCATTACTGTATCATCAACAATAATATCTAAGCCATTTTCTTGTTTATTTTGACAATAAATCCCTCCATAAAATTGTCCTCGTGAAGCTTTCATCTGCACAAAGATCGGTTCATCAATGCCATAATACTTTTTATTAAACCAAGCAAAAGCAGCTAAACTAGAAATACCAAACAAAGGAAGATTTAATTGTTGTGCTAGGGTACGGGCAGCTACTATGCCAATGCGATTGCTGGTAAAACTTCCAGGCCCTTTTGCTACAGCAATAAAACGAAAATCTTGCCAAGATTTCGGCTGAATAAACTCTTGTAAATATTGGTGTAAATAATTAGATAATTGTCGATCCAAATTCCAAGTTTGGGTAGCGGTTTCTGTGGAAAAATCACTTAAACTTAGTCCTAGTTGTGAACTGGTGGTATGTAAACCTAAACCCCAAAGAGGAGAACTTAAGGAGATCATAAAAAAATTGAGAGGATATCTAGAAAATCTTAATTATTTTATCAACTGTTGCTATCTATAATAAATACTTCATAATTTATAATCGATGTTAATGAATAAAATCTGGTAAAAATCTAAACAAACTCGCACTTTGTCTTCCAGATTGATTAGAATTGCATCACGCGACTTTTTCAGGAGCCAATCGTGACCCATACCACCCTACCCAAAAAACCCGCTCAATCCTTCGATCCGCAACACTTTGATAACTATGTGATGCACACTTATGGACGGTTCCCCATAGCCATCGACAGGGGGGAAGGGTGTCGTCTCTGGGATACGGACGGCAAGGAGTATCTCGACTTTGTGGCAGGTATCGCCACTTGTACCCTCGGCCATGGTCACCCTGCTTTAGTCGAAAGTGTTAGCCAGCAAATTCGCTCTCTACACCATGTTTCCAATTTATACTATATTCCCCAACAAGGGGAACTAGCGCAGTGGATGATCGAGCATTCCTGTGCCGATAAGGTATTTTTCTGTAATTCTGGGGCAGAAGCTAACGAAGCCGCCATCAAACTGATTCGGAAATACGCTCATACGGTGCTGGACTTTTTAGAACAACCAGTTATCCTAACCGCTAAAGACAGTTTTCACGGACGGACTTTAGCCACTATCACCGCTACAGGTCAACCTAAATATCAAAAAGACTTTGAACCACTGATGCCTGGCTTTGCTTACGTTCCCTATAATGATATCAAGGCGGTCGAATATGCGATCGCAGATATGGACGAAGGGAACCGCCGAGTAGCTGCGGTTATGTTAGAACCCTTACAGGGAGAAGGCGGAGTAAAGCCAGGGGAAATCGACTATTTCCTCCGTTTAAGAAAAATTTGCGACGAAAATAATATTCTTTTGGTGTTCGATGAGGTACAAGTAGGTGTAGGCCGCAGTGGTAAACTCTGGGGTTACGAAAACTTAGGGGTAGAACCGGATGTGGTAACCAGTGCAAAAGGCTTAGCAGGTGGCGTTCCCATCGGGGCCATGATGTGCAAAGAGTTTTGTGACGTTTTGACCCCTGGAACCCATGCTAGTACCTTTGGGGGCAACCCTTTGGCTTCTGCGGCAGCTTTGACAGTGCTGAAAACTATCGAAGAAGAAAATATTTTACATAACGTTCAGGCTAGAGGGGAACAGTTGCGCACTCGTTTACGGGCCATCGCCAAGAAAGATGCTAACCTATTTACCGATGTGCGTGGTTGGGGCTTAATCAATGGTATGGAAATTAACGAGGAAATGTCCATCACTTCTATTGACATTGTTAAGGCGGCTATGGATGAGGGATTATTATTAGCCCCGGCAGGACCCAAAGTATTGCGTTTTGTACCTCCTTTGATTGTTACAGAGGAAGAGATTGAGCAAGCAACCGAAAAATTAGAAGTAGCTATTAGTAAGGTTTGTACGGTGGCAATTAGTTAAAATAGAAACAAGAGGGCGTTAGTTTTTTAGCGAACTCTTGTTATCTTAATTGGCTAATTGGAAGAAGAGGTTAAGTAGTGGGACATAAATAAAGCTAACTGTGAAACTTATGTAACCATAGCTGTAACCAGACTCCTGCCTCTTCTCAAATGTAAGATTCATTTTTGTCCAAGTACTTATTATGATGAGTAACGACACAGCAAAGCGTAAATTATTATCAGCCCTTGCTCACGGATCGATCTTTTTTAGTGCCACTTTTGTCTGCATTGCGGTTCCTCTAGTTATCCTTTTTATCTCAGACGACGAAATCATTCAAAATAATGCCAAAGAGGCTTTAAATTTTCATCTCAATGTTTGGCTTTATACCATTATTTTTGGAATTTTAACCTTAATTTTAATCGGTTGGTTATTGTTAGGTATTTTAGCAATTGTTACTGTGGTAATGCCTATTATTGGCATCGTTAAAGTGTTGACAAATCCTAACCAAGTTTTCCGATATCCTTTTATTTTGAGAGTTTTGTAAAGGTAAATTTTAATGAAAATAATTAAGCTGAAATTATTTTATTTAGCTATATTTAACATTATTATTTTACTAGGATTAGGCGGCTGCTTATCCTCTTCCAACTCTTCCGATAATTCTACAATTCAGCCAACCATCGATCAAACCAGTAGAGCATCGCAAACCCAAGATAAGGTTAAAAAAATGACAGTGGTAGAGGGGTTAAAACATCCCTGGGGTATGGACTGGCTACCCAATGGTGACATTTTGGTTACAGAACGTCCTGGAAGACTTCGGATTGTCAAAAATGAAAAATTAGAACCTCAATCCATTCAAGGGGTGCCACAAGTCCTGGCAGCAGGTCAAGGAGGCTTATTAGATGTAGCTGTACATCCTAATTTTAGTGAAAATGGTTATATCTATTTGACCTATGCTTCGGGGACACGCAACAGCAATCAAACCAAGATCGCTCGCGGTATCTTAGAAGAGAATCAATTACGGGATGTTGAAGTTATCTTTGAAGTTTCCCCCGCAAAGAATGGGGAACAACATTTCGGTTCTCGTCTACAGTGGTTAAAAGATGGAACCTTATTAGCGTCCATTGGAGATGGAGGAAACCCACCCTTAAAGATCGATGGTGAGTTGATTCGTAAACAAGCACAAAAACTTGACAGTTATTTGGGTAAAATTATACGCATCAACGACGATGGTAGCATTCCCGATGACAATCCTTTTCTGAACCAGGAAAATGTTAACCCTGCTATTTGGAGTTATGGTCATCGTAACATCCAAGGTTTGGCCATTGATAGAAAAAGCGGTCAAATATGGTCAACAGAACACGGTTCTAAGGGAGGGGATGAACTCAATAAAATTGTAGCAGGAGAGAACTACGGTTGGCCTGTGGTGACTCACAGTCAGGAATATAGTGGGGGTGAAATATCCGAGAAGCGATCGCTTCCCGGTATGGTTGATCCGTTGGTGGTTTGGACTCCTGCGATCGCACCTTCTGGACTAACAGTATACCGAGGGGATAAATTTACAGACTGGGAAGGAGACTTATTTGCAGGGGGTTTAGTCGCTAGACAGGTGATTCGTATAGACTTAAACGATGCTGGTGAAATTGTAGCTAAATATCCCATAAAATTTCAGCAACGGGTTAGGGATGTTAAACAGGGACCAGATGGTTTTATTTATGTTTTAACCGACGATCGCAATGGTCAATTAATACGCTTAGAACCTATCAGTAATTAAGTTTCTTGAGATAAAGGGTAGTGATCCTTCTGCAACTTGTTACTCCCTCCTAAAATAAACAGCCAAACCACTACTACAAGCCAATGAATGAAAGCCGCAATTAAAAGAGAACCAGTAAAATAATACGCGAGCGCACAAGTAAACCCTAGCAAACCTGCCAAAGTGAGAAATAGAAGCTTCTCAAAAAGTCTGGGGGGACTCGCCGAAAGTTAGGGGACAA